>JAGWGS010000064.1 GCA_028867235.1 Nitrososphaerota archaeon
ATACTTGTATGTGATGTCTTTGCAACAAAAGGTGACGGTACATTCATCCTGGAAATTGAGACTGGGTTTACACCACCTGATCATGCGCTTGATACTATTGATTACTATGTGGCAAGAATAGCAAGCAAAATAGCAAGATATAGTAAACATTGTTCCAAGTTTGCGATGGCAACACCAGTTGTTGGCATCCTGCCTATTCCAAAAATCTTCTTGAAACCTCCAAAGGATAGAAAGCCCGAAGAGGTTGCAAAAATAAAATCGCTTGTAGATAGGTTTTATAAAAATCCGCCAATTGAGGAAGAAGATATTCTAAACGCTCACTTGCATTCGATATATCTGATTAACATTGACAAGGGGTTTGCAAAACAATTAGACCCATATACGTATCTTGAGCTTACTGGAAGACTTCACGATGCAAGTGAGCTTGACTTGTGAGAGAAAATTTCATTAATAGAATCATGAGTATATTTGATATTGTTCAAGAAAACACGCTGTCCAATATGTAGAAAACCGTTTACCGAACATTCCGGATTACAAGAACAAATTTGTCGTGTCATAATGGCACAAGAGTTTTCCGGGAATTGTCCTGGATTTAATGTAGAAAATTGGCCTGGTGCCAATTCAAAATCTGACCTTTAAAGATATTCTCTTGTTGAAACGATCTTGTTTACTTGGCGAACTATTCTGCGGAAAAACGAGTTGCTCTCATCTCCTTCCAATACCAACCTTCCATTTTTGTAATAATGGACTGATGCTCTTCCATATATTGAAATTATCTCAAATGAGTCATACATGGATTCGTGAAACGATGGATACTGTGATACCATGTAGTCTTCTTGCAGCCCTCTTTTTACTCTCACGTATGTATCTGGTGGGACTGCAATGTATTGTACCAAATTTTTCCTGCTCGCTTTAAAATCATTTTGCAAGGGATTTGCGTCTTTCTTCCGTACACAATTTCATCTGTTCTGGATTGTGCTCTTTGACAGGTCTAGCGCACATGGCACATGTAGGAGTTGATACTATTGGCTTTCTTTCAAACTTCATAAAACTCGAGATCCTGTTCACTTGGAGCTATTATCAATAAATTGTTTCTATTTGATGATTGGTCTAGTTGTATGATTGACCTTAGAATCAAACCTGATATTCCTATGTGTGAGGTTAGAAATGCCACTGCCTCTTCTAATGCATTTGCCCCTCTATATCCTTCATCGTATGTCATCTCTATTGTTCCCTTGTCTGTTTCTACAAGCACTGTTATCAAGGAATATGGGCCAATATTCTCAGTTCTGTGTTGTATGTATAGATTCAAGCAAATGTTCTTGACAATATGGCCTCGCTCAAAAAACTTCCCATTTGACATCAAAACAACTGTCTTGTCAGGTGCTCTGTTTATCCTGTGGGGGTCTGCAACCTCTATTATTCTATCCATGCTATAATATGGCATTCAACATAGATAATCTTGGCGTTTATGATAAAATAAAAGAAAAGTGTACTGGAAATTATTCACTGTCTATTGTTCCGCCTTGACCATAAATGACTGGTATTGAAACGGTACCTGTGATATGTGGAACACTTCTTAGTTTACCTATGGTAGAATCTACCTTTGCTACCTCATTTGATTGGACTTTGACAAATATGTCATACTTGCCCATTATTCCGTTTACTTCGACCACATTTGGCAGTTTTTTTATTTCTTGAATTACCTCCTTTTCATTTCCTGGTATGCATGTTGCAAGAATGTATGTAATCATACCAAGCTAGGCAAAACTTGATGTTAAATAACTTTTTGATTATTGTATGATCCTTAAACTAATTTGTTACATTATTTGGACATAGCCAAGTATCAGGGGCAAACTACCGTATAATGTATGAAATTCAAGGATGCTTCTACTAGCGATTTGATAAAAATGTCTGAAAACGTGCACGATGAAATAACAAAGGATGTCTTGGATGCATTTGGAGTTGACTTGTCATCTAAAGAACTTGTTCACCATGACAGGACCAAGCCTGTTTGGACTCAGAAAATTCGAGACAACAAGTCTCTAAAAAAAGAACTAGATTCTTTTTTGGAGATGGTTGGAAATAACATATCTTGCTTGCCTGAAATGATGCTGTTTGAAAAGGAACATCCTGGTGCAATTTCAGAGAACTATTCGCATGATTCCATATCGTATGATCTGGAATTTCTTTGGATATGCGAATCTCATTTGGGCAAATTTCAAAAAGAGAACTATCTTACCAAAAAAGAGATTAAAAACTATGAAAACAAAATCTCTGGGATGAGGGACAAGATACGAGAGATTGCAACTAGGGCAAACTTGTCCTAGTGTTTTTTTAAAAATATGTCTTGGTAATTCTTGACAAGACTATTACAGATGATATTGATGCCAGTATTATGAGTCCTACTAGGGGACCAAACTCTGGAATGACTAATGTTCCGACAAATTCAATTTCTTTAGAGTTGGCAGGAATGTTGCAATCAAGTATTCTTGAGGTATCTGTCTCACTCTGGGGGCATAGTGTTTGTTTATCGTCTATTTTTACAATGATATTTCCTCTTGGTGTATCAATGACTTGTTTTGGAATTTGGTATTGTTGATATGCAGAATTTCCTGTAATGCCTGTGGTATCCATTGATATGATGATTGTCTTATCAACTGTAGATACTGATACATCTCCATATTTTATTGGATTTGTACTGTTTGTTCTAATCTTTATTTCGCTGTCGTAGATTGGAATGGTAGTAAGAAATCCGGCATTTAACACAAAGTGCAATTGGCTTGATGATGTTCCATATTTTACATTCACTGTATACGAACCACCAAGAGAATCATCATTTATCACAAAATCGTGAACAAAGAGATTGTTCAATAGTTTGACCTGGCCTACATCGTAGACATTTCCCATTGGGTTTCTCACTATGATGGTAACAGGATTGTTGTCAATTATTTGTGGAACAGAACCGCTGATTGTAACCTTGTCTCCTGGTTGGTAGGAATCTTTGTTTGTAGATACTACAAGTCCTGAAGAGCTATCTGCATATATTGGAACTATAAGTGAAGGCAAAATAATGCCAAGCAACAGGAGTGCGTTTCTTGGAGTTTTCATCAAAAGTTTGTGAGATTTTAATGATATTTAACTTGTGATTTGTATGTAATACTGTTTAGAAAAATGAATCAAGGCCGGTCTTCTTTATCTTTGGGGTCTCTTGTTGCTCTAGGAATTTGTTCATCTTTTCTCCCATGTTTTTTGCCGCGGTGACTTTGCGTTTTCCTATCCAGTAATAAGTTTCATCAGTGGTATCTTTTGCAATTAGAACTACCAGTTTTCCATAATCTTTTCTTCCTGTTCTGCCCTTTCTTTGTATGTAGCGAATGGAGCTTGGAACGTTATCAAAAAAGACCACCAGGTTTACTTCAGATATGTCCAATCCTTCTTCTCCTACTCTTGTTGCAATTAGAACCTTGTATTGATCATCTCTGAATTTTTGTATTGTCTCTATCTGTTTTTTCTGTTTCAGTCCAGTCTCGCCTGCTTTTCCTATTAAAAATCCAGAAGGAATTCCCATCTCATTTAATTTCTGATGTATTACGTCAACAGAGTCTCTATAACTTGTAAAAACAAGTGCCTTTCCGGAGATTCCTTGTAGAACATCTCTTAGTTTGTCAATCTTGGAATGTTCGATTCCTTTCTGCTGTGCTTGTCGTGCAAGCCTTACTGCCTTGCCAAAATTCAAGTCATTTTCAAACAAATCTCTGATTCCTGCACCCTTTTTTTCCTGGGTTCTCTCACAGAATCGCAGAAAAGATGTCACACCATGGGATTCAAAGACATTTAGTGCATGAATAAGACGTATTGCAGTAAAGAGTGGTTTTGCGGCACGACGATTCTGTCGTATCACAAAATCTCGGACCCGTAATAACTCTGACATGGACCTGCCTCCTGAAAGATTCAAACCCAGTCGTTTAAGTTCCATGTATCTAGAATCAATTGCAGCCTTGATCAGAGATTGAATCTCTTTCATCTCAGGTGGAATCTCTACTGTTATCCATTGAGTATCTGTCTGCTGTACATATGGACTGACATCAGGACTCTCTTCTGTTCTCTGGGCAATGCTTGCAATTTTTAATATCTTGACCATCTCTTCTGCTTTTTGTTTCTCGCTTGGGAGAGTTGCAGTCATTCCGATTATTCGTACATCAATATTTGCAAAACGCTCTGCAATTCCTGAATAAGCATAATCTCCAACTGTTCTATGTGCCTCATCAAAAATGACTAGGGAAAATTGTTCAGGGGATACTATCTGTCTATCAAGATCATTTTTTACAATCTCGGGTGTTGCACAGATTATACTGTTTATCCAAAGTTTTTTTCTCTTGGTAAGGAGATCTTCTCCAGTTACAAGAGCAATGTCATCTATTAGCAAGTTGTTTTTCAAAAATTCATAATGTTGGTGCGCCAAGACTCTTGTGGGAGCCAAAAACAAGACTCCTCCTTTTCCACGTGATAAAAACTCGGCAATCACATGTAATGCTACTGTGGTTTTTCCAAGTCCTGTTGGTAATACAATTAAGCAGTTTTCTGAAATTGCCTGCTTGGCAAGATTGTGTTGGTAATCTCTGTGCTCTATGGCTGACTTTTTGATGTACTTGTGTTCTACGAAATTACTACTCAATTAATTTACAGTTTACAGCATCTTGGTAAAAAGCTTGTTTAGGATCAATAGCTATGTTTTACTTTATCATATTTTGACTAGATTTGTAATCTTATATTGGAGGGTTGGACCAGTTCCTGTATGAACAAGCCCTTTGACCGACCTACTTGGGATGAATATTTCATGCTCCAGGCAGAACTGGCAAAATTGCGTTCTAACTGTATTACAAGACAAGTTGGTGCAGTAATTGTTCGAAATAACAGGCAAATTGCTACTGGATATAACGGAACACCTCCGGGAGTCAAAAACTGCTTTGAGGGCGGTTGCAAGAGGTGCCAGATGAGAATGGAGGGAAAAGTGGCATCAGGAGAGGGTCTTGATAGGTGTCTGTGCAATCATGCCGAAGCAAACGCAATAATGCATTGTGCTATTTTGGGAGTTGGGTCAGGTACAAAGGACTCGACTCTGTATACCACATTTATCACGTGCTTGGAATGTAGCAAGATGGCAATTACGATAGGGATAAAAAAAATAGTATGTCTTGGAAATTATCCTGAAACTGATTATGACTTGTTACATCAGGCAGGACTTGAGATTGTAATTCTTGACAAAAAGAGGGTAAATCACTGGATAAAGGTTCTGCTTGAAGAGCCAAATTCCGACTTGACACCAAAGTGATATAGATGTCAAACGCAGTAGAAGAAGTAACTACAACAATGCCTCCTGCACTTCTTGTGTCAGCAGCATATGATGGGATAAAAAAATCTGCAGTTCTCAAGTTTTACGAGCCAAAATCTCAGACATTGAAACTATGGATTGACAACACCGGACACAAGCCATATTGTTATTCAAAATTAGATCCTGAAGAATTGAAATTCCTGTCAGATAGAACTGATGTACTAAAACTTGAAGGTGTCAAAAGGCAAGATTTGCTAAAAGACCGTATGATTGACATGACAAAAATTGTTGTAACTGATCCTCTGGCAATTGGCGGAACTCAGACTGACAAAAGTATTAGAAACATCATGGATACCTGGGAATCTGATATCAAGTATTATGAAAATTACCTCTATGACAATTCTTTGATAGTTGGCAGATACTATACCATAGAAGATGGAAAACTCAGGGAATTTTCATATCAAATACCTGATGAGGTACAGCTTGCACTAAAGGGGTTATTGTTTGACAAGGTTACAAATATTGGAATAATTGACACCAAAGAATTTCAAAACCATATCAGTGACTGGGCAAATTTACTCAACCAACCAGTTCCAAATATTCGTAGAATTACGTTTGATATTGAGGTCGAGTCTGAGACAGGTAGGATTCCAGACCCAAAAGTTGCAGACAAGAAAATTACTGCAATAGGATTTTGCGGAAGTGATGATTTCAAGTCAGTCTTTGTTCTAAAAAGAGCAGGCAAACAGATGGGTACAAGCGAACTGCCTGCTGATGTTAAGGTAGTTTTCTATGAAGAAGACAAGGAAGCAGAAATGATAAGAGATGCATTCAAGGTTTTAGAAAATTATCCGTTTGTCATTACATTCAACGGAGATGAGTTTGATATGCCGTTTATGTACAACAGGGCTGAGCGCCTTGGAACTCCTCTAAAAGATATTCCTCTTATCATGATGCGAGATTCTGCCACTCTAAAAAAGGGGGTGCACATTGATTTGTATAGGACCTTTTCAAATCGCTCATTTCAGATATATGCGTTCTCACACAAATATTCTGATTTTTCATTGAACAGCATCTGTGAGGGACTCATTGAAGAGTCCAAAACCGAATATGATGGCGAACTTGAGGATTTATCATTTTGCGAACTTGCAAACTATTGTTTTAATGACGCTAGAATCACACAGAAACTTACAAGCTTTAACAATGATCTTTTGATGAACTTGCTTGTTGTAATTACAAGAATTGGTCGCATGCCGATTGATGATATCTCAAGAATGGGAGTATCACAATGGATTCGTAGTTTGTTTTATTTTGAACATAGGAAACACAACTATTTGATTCCAAGGCGGGAAGAACTTGATCAAAAGTCTGGTGCCGCGTCAACTGAGGCAGTAATAAAAGACAAGAAATATCGGGGTGGGTTGGTTGTAGAACCAACAGAAGGAATTCATTTTAATGTATCAGTGATGGATTTTGCAAGTCTGTACCCTAGCATAATCAAGGTACGAAATCTCTCATACGAGACAGTACGTTGCATACATGACGAGTGCAAAAACAACTTGATTCCAGGCACTCCTCATTGGGTATGTGTCAAGAAAAACGGTCTTACTGCAATACTGATTGGTTCTCTAAGGGATTTGAGAGTAAACTATTACAAAAGCCTCTCAAAAAATCCTAGCCTTTCTTCTGATCAAAAGCAACTCTACACTGTAGTAAGCCAAGCACTCAAGGTCATCTTGAATGCAAGCTATGGTGTCATGGGCGCAGAGATATTTCCATTATACTGTCTTCCGGTGGCAGAGGCAACAACTGCTGTTGGCAGATACACAATTGTAGAAACCATTGAAAAATGCAAATCTTTTGGAATTGATGTATTGTATGGGGACAGTGTACTACCTGATACTCCAATCCTTATTCGTAGAAAAGACAAAACAGTAGATTTGATTCCAATAGAATCTTTAATGCCAAAGACCA
>JAGWGS010000065.1 GCA_028867235.1 Nitrososphaerota archaeon
ATTTTTTAGCAATGTTTCTTATGACATACTTGTATGTCTGGGCACCGTCTGCAGCATTTGTCAATGTATCATATCGTATGTCTATTTCACATTGTCCTGCAGTTGCTACTTCGTGATGATGATTATCGCATAAGATTCCAAAGTATTCATTGAGGCATTCAACACAGTCATTTCTGAATTCTGTAAGCGTGTCTGCTGGAGTGCTTGGATAGTATCCCTTCTTTAATGCCATTGGATATCCCTTGCCGTCCTGGCTCCATGGTGCCTCCTTTGATTCAATTGAATATGACTGACCCTTGTATGGCGTCAAAACATCCCAATTGATTTTATCAAATACAAAGAACTCTACCTCTGGACCCCAATAGCTGTTGTCAAAACCCTGAGTTTTTAGATATTTTTCTGTCTTTTGTGCAATGCCTCTTGGATCTGCCTCTAATCTTCCCTTATCTCTACCCCAGTATACATCACAGATTAGTCTGGCAGTCTTTGCGTTTTCCATCCAAGGGATTATTGCAAAAGTAGTTGGATCTGGTTTGAGGACCATGTCCGAGTCCTCAATTGAAGCAAATCCAACAATTGAAGAACCATCCAGTTTCGGAAGTCCATCTTGCATCTGTTGTGGAGTAAACAAGTTTGCAGAGATTGTTGTATGATGGAACCTTCCTCTAAGGCCGGTAAACTGTAAATCGATAAATTTTATCTGATCATGCTTTATTTTTGAGAAAACATCTTCGGCAGAATAAGAAATTGGTACTGGTTCTCCACCAATCACTTTATATGGCAATTTTGCACCTTGATCATAACACAAAGGGGTCTATGATTTAAGTATTGTTGGGTATGGAAATGTCGGAAACAAAAAAAATTGATGTAAATTCATTGTATGCCACTCTTCTTCGTGAAATAGAGAACGATACGGTTCAAGAGGTAGATCCTAAACTATATCACAACATTGCAGAATTTCTCGGTAACATCAAGAATCATGATTATGATGGAATAGAATCAAAAATTACTGAATCACTTGTAAAAATGATAAATGAAATGACTACATTACTTTTGAAAATAAGAATTGAAAAAGCTACATCTCTAGATGAGATTGATTATTCCAATCTTCTTGATGAGGAAAGATTTGTTTTAGACTCTGAAGATGAGATGAGACAAAGAAAAGATACAGTTCTATCTGCCACATTAAATGGAAGATTGAAACTTCTTGAAACAGTGGGAGAAAACCATAGGGCACGATCAATTGTTGTACGATTTCTCAAGCCCATAGACCAGATAATGGGAACTGATCTGCAATCATATGGACCATTTGAAGCTGAAGATGTTGCTACTCTTCCATTTGAAAATGCACTCTCTCTGATTAGTAAAAAAGTGGCAGTAAAGGTAAGCTGGGAAGACTAGAAATTAGACCCATTGATTTTGTAAAATTGCATGCATAATGGAATAGACTTGGATGTCTACTTTGAGATTATCCTGTACCCTGTTGCCGGCCTGTTTATTATTGAAATGATATGCAGGATGGCAAAGATTGCAAATTGGGTAAAACTTCTAACACAGGCAGTAATGTGTGTAGGCTTTGGTATTGCATATCTTACAATGCATGTTGCACATTGGCTTACAGCTGGAGTACTTCTTGCACTTGCAATAGCTCTTTTTTATCAGGCAAGACGATCAAAACTTGATCCGCAAAAGGCACTATACTAGTTAAAATCTTCCAAAAATTCTCTTAATGAAACTTTGTCTTCCAATCCCTTTTGTTCTTTGAATCTTTTTTTCTCCAAATTTTTTCGATCGTATTTGAAACAACTTGACACATCGATGGGACTCCGGAAGTCTATGTTCTGCACAAAACTTGTCTTTGCAATAATTACACTCAAAAGGCAAGTCTTGCTTTTTACCACAATAAGCACAGTCAAACTGTTCCATAGTTGTATTCGTTTGTGATCCTAAATTAGTGTTAGTCATAAACGATACTTGAGAATTAATTGATAAAACTTATTTACGCAATACTGCATGATGAAAAATAGTTCTAATTATGATAAAAGATCAAGTAGCTGTAATAACTGGAGCTAGCAGTGGAATTGGATATGCTACTGCACTTGCAATAGCAAAGGCGGGAGCAAAGGTTGCAATTGGTGCACGAAGATCTGAAAAACTAGAGCAGCTCAAAAAAGAAATTGAAAAAATTGGCGGAGAATGCATTTCAATATCATGTGATGTCACAAAGCGTAATGATTGTGAAAATTTAGTTAATGCTACAATAAAAAAATGGAACAAAGTAGACATATTGGTAAATAATGCAGGCCTGATGCCACTAAGCTTTGTGAAAAATCTAAAAATAGATGAATGGGAACAAATGATTGATGTAAACATCAAAGGTGTAATGTACTGTACGTCTGCTGTAATTCCTCACATGATAAAACAGAATTCTGGTCATATAGTGAACATTTCATCAATTGCAGGAAGAGTCGTCTTTCCTGCTGGCAGTGTTTACTGTGCAACCAAGTTTGCAGTATGGGCTTTTAGTGAAGGACTCAGACAAGAATTATCTGTCAGAAATAATATTCGAGTAACAACAATAGAACCTGGCATAGTGGACACAGAACTCACAAACACCATAACTGACAAGTCTCTTGAATCATTTGTAAAACACTCTAAAACAATTCAATCTCTCAAGGCCGAAGACATTGCAAATTCAATAATCTTTGCACTCCAGTCACCGCCTCACATGAATGTAAATGAGATCACTATAAGGCCAACTACACAAGAAAAATAGGATTTTGTTCTTTTGAGACCGACAAACATTGTAATTTTGGGTGGGGGATTTGGTGGTCTTGCTGCTGCAAATGAATTGCGCGAAAATCTCACACAAGATACAAGAATTACAATTATTGACAAAAAAGATTGGTTCATGATGGATCTTGTCAAGTTATGGATAATCAATGGAACAAGAAATTTTGAATCTTCAAAAAGATCTCTGGAAAATGTGACAAAAAAAGGAATTGAATTTGTAAACGAATCTGTATTGAAAATAGATCCTACAAACAAGGTAATTAGAACAAAATACAGACAATTTCATTACGATTATCTCATAATTGCACTTGGGGTGGAGCTTGCACCTGAACAGATCCCAGGCCTTAAAGAAAATGGCTTTATCCTTTATGATATCAATGATGTTCCAAAAATACGTGATACAATAAGAAATATGAAATCAGGTAAGATTGTGATGGCAATCACAGGTTTGCCGTACAAATGCCCCCCTGCACCATTTGAGGCAGCTCTTTTGATAAGATCAGTACTTGAAGAGACTGGTGCCAGTGATTCAGTTCAAATGGATTTCTACAGTCCAACTCCTATCACACTTCCTGCAGGAGGTCCAAAAGTTAGTGAAGATATATTGCAAATACTAGAATCTAAAAAGATAAAATTTCATGGAAACCACAAAACAGTTTCCGTAGAGCCAAACAAGATAAAATTTGAAAACGGTGAAACCACTTTTGATATTTTAATCTCTGTTCCTCCACACAAGATTCCCTCCGTTGTTATCGAGTCTGGTTTTGCAGATATTGGCAAGTTTGTGTCAGTAGATAAGACATGCAAAACAAGCTATGACAGAGTCTATGCAATTGGAGATGTAAATCAAATAATGGTAACTGATAAAATTGCTGTACCAAAAGCGGGAATTTTTGCAGAGACAGAAGGGATAACTGTTGCAAGAAATATCATCTCACAAATAAAACACGAACTAGAACATGATACATTTGACGGCAAGGGAGGATGTTTTCTTGAAACTGGCAAGAGGACAGCAGGATACATTCAAGTTGACATGTTTGCAACACCTGATCCTCTTACTGAATTAAAATCTACAACACCAGAACATTTTGTAGAAAAAGAAAAGTTTGAGCAAGATAGGTTGAAAAAGTGGCTTTAGATCTTTACTCGAATTTCTTGACAAAAATTTAGATCCTATAATTTAATAATTTGGATAATTGCCAGCACCTTGAGGGGCCGTTGTCTAGCTTGGTTATGATGCTAGCCTGGGGTGCTAGAGGTCGCCGGTTCAAGTCCGGCCGGCCCCACCAGTTTTTTGTCATAATTTTCAATCCACTTGCTAATGTCAAGTTGTCAAACCCATTTTTTGTAGAATTGCACACATAGCCAGCTCATGGGAAAACGCAAATTCACTATTGATCTTGGCAACGAAAAGATCGAGGTTGAAGGACATCAACACAAGAATGTTGCAATCAAGTACCTCATGAAGAGGCGTAGATCCTTACTTATGACTAGAGACAAGAACAAAGTTGAGAAGCTCTTCGAACAAGTACCGCAAACAATTTCCATAGTGGGTAGCCATTTGATAAAATCCTACAAGATAAACTGGGAAAGAGAAGGCACAACAGAATTTGAGGGTTCAAGATTTGTCTTTACTCTGACTGAGTTGCCTGACAAATCTGTGCATACAGTTGCCAGCTAATTTTCCTATTACGTCCTTTTTGAGACATGATAAAAGACTACATGTGTCATGGTTGGTAGCTTGGAAATCCCAATACATCATGATATGATTTTGGAATCATTGATTTTGACATGAGCAACAAGTCGCTTGCAGCTGAATCAAGAACATATGTTACCGCCCAATCCTCTTCGCTTCTAATAGATCTGCCAAATCCTTGAAGCAATTTTGTTAATGTCTGTGATTTGTACCACAAAGGAAACTTTTGCATCTTGATTTTAGTTCGTTTTTCACTCAAGTTTGGATATGGTACTTTAGCTATTATCTGAAACCTTGACAGATCATCTTTGAGGTCTACTCCTTCCCACAATGATGATGAAAGCAAAACACCATTTTCATCCCGAGAATGCTCCTGTAGTACCTCATCTTGTGTCATACCATTCTCATTTCTGCTATGGCATATTCTGATTCTGCGCCTATTTTTCTCAGAAAGATTGTTTTTGATATCAGAACATCTCTTTTCTGAAGAAGTAAGTATCAGGCCCCTCTCAGAATCATGTTGAGATAAAATATCATCAATTTTTTTTATTACTGCAAGTTCATCGTCTTTGCTAGATGAATAACTTAGTTTTCTTGTATTTAGAAAATTGATTCTTCTCTTGTCTGGAGGAAATGGAGATCTGGGGGTGTCTACAAATCCAACTTTTGATGGCTCAAGTCCGGCGTTCTCACAGAAGCTTTCTTTGTCTATGGTAGCAGACATGAAGATTTGGTGCTCTATGTCAAAGAAAGTCTTGACATATTTGGAAATGTCAAGAGGCTTGATGGAAATTGATCTGAAATTTCCTCGTTCATCTTTGAATGGATCGTTTACCACAAAATTATTTTTGTTAGAGTACATCTCTGCATGAGCATTTGCTACCTTTTCATATCTTGATTCTAGTTTTGCAAGCAGGACATAATCGGGATTTAGTGCAAATGATCTGCTTTCTTGCAACTTGCGTAACTGGTCTGAGTATGATCTTGCCAAATCATCAAGTAACTGCACTATCATACCAATTTCAGTCAAATCATATGCATTTGCATTTATGCCACATTCATTAAGATAGATGTTGTAAATGTCTACTCCTATGAATTGTATAATCTGGTCCTCTATCTTGTGTGCCTCATCAAATATTGCTATTGGTTTTGTAACATATTCAGAATATGACTTTCTGTTGAATTTCATCAACTGAAAATATGATGCATAATTCCAGATAGAATGCGGTGATGTCAATGCTCTATATTTCTGGTTATAGTAATGGCAAAGATCGCCTGTAACAGCTTCTGGTTCTCCAAGTTTTGGCTTGAACTTGCACACATCTCTGATCTTTTTTCCATCTTTCATGGTTGTCTCTTCGCATAAGCCTTTCTCACATGTAAGGCCCCTTTGGATTGCACTTTTTGTATCTGATAGGGCAAGTGATTCCTGTTCCACCAATCTCAAGCAAGCAAAATTTGACTTGCCCTTTACAGGCATAAGAAATTTCAAGTCCTTAGAGTATTGGTCCTGTAGTTGTTTTGATGCCGTGACTATGAATGAACTACCATAATATCTTGCAAGTGTTGCTGCAATCAACGACTTGCCAACACCTGTAGGGGCTGAAAGTATGATTGTCTTGTATCCTGACTTGATCTTTTGTTCTATTCCTTGCAGTATCTCCTTTTGTATCTCTCTTGGTTTGAATTCCTCTGGAAAGTGTTCTAGAACAGTAGTCATCTTGCTTTCGTCGATAAGACATTGAAACTACAATACTTAATCGCTTGCAGTGTGATATTTTTTCACCTTTTTCGTTTTTTTGCTGTTTGATCTTGATTGATCTTTTATTACATCATATTCTTCTTTGAGTTTTGTAGTGTAGATGGTAAGTGCATGCATTGCAAAATTTGTAAGGTCATTAAAATACATCAATTTTGCAGCTAACAAGGAAATGTTTTTTGCATCATTGTCAGCTTCTAGGTCCTTGTATTTTGCATATGTCGTGTTATAGTGTTCTAGCCATTTGTTATATCCTGCATTTAGTTCCGCTAATGTAAAACTTCCAGATTCTTCTAACCATTCTTTGAATCTCAGGCGATCCTTTTCAACTAGTTGTAATATTCCATCAAAATCCATTTTATTATGTCATACCAAACCATGTATAATTAAAGTTGCAACAATATTCCATCAAACACTATCAAACTTTTGTAGACTTTTCCAAAGATACCAGGTGGCAGCAGTCCTATAGGGTCTCCATACTTGGCCCATCTTTTCAACCTCGCTTGGTTTTGGAGTCTCAGGCAATGAAAACAACAACTGGACCCCTTTTCTCAACCCAAGATCGCCTACCGGAAAGATATCTTGTCTTCCAAGAGAGAAAATAAGAAACATCTCTGCAGTCCACCTGCCTATTCCCTTTACTTGGGTCAACTGGGCTATTACTTCCTCATCACTCATCTTTGAGAGTGAACTCATGTCCAGTATTCCTTTGTCTACATGTCTTGCCAGATCTTTTAGATACTCTATCTTCATACCTGAAAGGCCAGCCTTGCGAAGCTTTGATTTTCTTGTGGCAAGAACCTCAGATGCAGTTGGAAAACTAGGATAAAGTTCCTTGAATCTCTTAAAGATTGCATCTGCTGCACTTGTTGCAAGCTGTTGTGAAATTATTGATTCTACTAGTACTGCAAAGTGGTGATTTTTTTTCTTTAGCTTGTACTCTCCTACTCTATCAATTACAGCTGCTAATGTTTGGTCCTTTCTTAGAAATGATATTGAATCATCTTTTTTCATGTCTAGCTAGGCTCTGGATGTATGGTAAT
>JAGWGS010000066.1 GCA_028867235.1 Nitrososphaerota archaeon
CTCAAAGAAATGCAAGGCAGGCAGACCCACATGGCAATTGTCGTTGATGAATTTGGAGGGGTTGAAGGATGTGTCACCTTGGAAGATCTGTTAGAAGAAATTGTTGGCGAGATAATGGATGAAACAGACATGGAAGAGCTCAACTTTAAGATGTTAGACAAGAACACTATGCTTGCAAGTGGTGATGTTGAAATAGACACAGTAAACGAAGTTCTCAAGTCTGATATCCCTCAGGGAGACGATTATTCTACACTAAATGGCCTTTTACATGACAAACTAAAGGACATACCAAGAAAGGGAGACAGAGTAGTAATGGAATCAATAAAAATGACAGTTGAAGAGACTGCAAATAATCAAGCAATTAAAATCAAGATAGAAAAACTTGCAAGTTCAGATTAAGAGCGTGGAGGTATTGCAAACTGGTTTTGCGGATTTTTATGATAATCCACAGGTATGCTAGAATCTTTTTGTCGTCCCGTAAGTATTCCAACAACTGATTCATCTTTTTTGATGATTCCTTGCTCAATTAGTTTTTTGACTCCTGCAGGTACTGCGCCTGATGCCATTTCACAATCAAATCCATTAAGACCAACAAGTGCCATACCATCAAGCATCTCAGAATCCGATACCTGAGTCACAATACCATTTGTGAAATCAAGTGCTCTTAATCCCTTGAGTATGTTTGCAGGTTTTGCAATTTGTATTGCAGTGGCCTTGGTCTTTGGTCGCAGATTGTTCTTATCCATATGCTCATAATATCGCGATATAAGACCAGTATCGGGTTTTCCTTTATTCCATCGCAGTTCTGTATTTTCAAATTTTCCATTATACAGATTATACAATGTATTTGCACCTTCAGAATTTACAATTGCAAGTCTTGGGATTTTTTTAATCCATCCCCATTCATATAGCTCCATCAATGCCTTGCCACAACTAGAAGTATTTCCAAGTGCGCCTCCAGGATATACAATCCAGTCAGGTGGATTCCAATCAAGATATTCAAGGGCCCTAAACACGATAGTTTTTTGTCCTTCAATTCTAAACGGGTTTACAGAGTTTACAGTGTATCCTCCTATCTGTCCTGCTTGTTTTAATGAAGCAGACAAGGCGTCATCAAAATTTCCTTTAATCTCAACTACTTGTGCACCAAACTGAAATGCTTGGCTTAGTTTTCCAGGAGCTACTTCTCCTGCAGGAATGTATACATCACAATCCATGTTTTCATTTGCCGCATACATTGCAGCAGAAGCAGAGGTGTTGCCAGTTGAAGCACAAATTATTTTTTTAATCTTGACAAGTTTTGCATGTGTCACAGCTGTTGTCATGCCGTTATCTTTGAAAGAACCGCTTGGGTTATACCCCTCAGGTTGTAGCCACAGATTTTGTAGTCCTACGTATTTTGATACACGTGACATGTGGTAGGGTTTTGATAATCTTCCTTCAGCACCATCTAGTGAGACAAGATATTTAGAACATTGATCAATGTTTTCAGTATCAATCTGACAGAAATTCAATAGTTCTCGAAAACGCCACACTCCACTTTCATTGAAGATATTATTGGAGTGATTGCGTCTTTTGTAAAAAACTTCTTTTAATGATACCTGAGGAGCTGAAGCATACTTGACATCTAGCAAATGACCCTTTTCACATTCAATTCTAGTATCAGTTATAGGATACTCTAAACCACATGCTGGTTCTATGCATTTTAGATATGCTTGAGACTGCATTATGCAAAATTTAGTAGGTTTGTATTTAAATCTAGAGTTGAAAACTTCCGTTCACAATCTAGAGCAAAAATCTACCTGTGTAAAACAGATTACTTTTTGGGCCCTGAACGCATATGGAAATTAATACAACACTTGCATTCTTTTGCTACACATTCTTCCTCTGACACATGGCCACAAATACCACATTCACAATGTGATTGCATAATTTCTTCTGTAAAACCATCCCATTTAACCAATGTGTTGGTTTTGGTACAAGATTATTTTTTTGATTTTTTAGGTTTCTCTGATGGTTTTTTTGCAGCTTTTGCCTTGTCTTCTAGATGTTTTGCTTTTGCCTCTTCAGTTTCTTTGCTCTTTTCATCTACTGCTTTCATGACTGCCTGTATTAGACCATCAAGATCACTGTCAGAAACAGCAGGTTCCACAGCCGTGGCAATTTGTGTTATGGTATTAGATATGGCAGAGCTTACCTCGTCAAAGCTTTCAGGATCTTCATATGCAGCATTGTATAATGCCTTTAATCTCCTGACATCGGAAAGTACCTGATCGGTCAATGTTAAACGGTATTTTTTACCATTTATGGTAATTTCCTGACTTATCATGCATGCATTCGCCATCATGCTTTCATAAAGTTTTCTGTAAAAAAGAACATGTAGTAGGGCAATCAAGGAGTAATGATGACAAGAAAACTTCCAGGTAAAGCAGAGAGATACTTTACTACAGGAATATCCATGATCACGTCACATGGCCCTAATGGATCAAACGTCATGGCAGCAGAGTGGGTCATGCAGATTTCATACAATCCAATTTTGATTGCAATATTCATCCACAAAGGATCACAGACTCTCAAGAATATCGAAAAAACCAAAGAGTTTGGAGTAAATGTAGCATCAGAGAAACAGACATCTCAAGTAAGTGTAGCAGGAGGATATTCAGGATCTGAGATAGACAAGCTACAAATCAAAAATCTCTTCAACACGGTAAAATCAAAAAAGATCAGAGCACCATCAATTTCAGGATGCACAATAAACGCAGAATGTATTTTGGTCAAAAAAGAAAAGACTGGAGATCATGTCATGTTAGTAGGAAAAGCAATACACATTCAACATGACGAATCTCAGAGCCCATTAATATATCACAGAAATAGATATTTCCAGATAGGGCATGCAATAGAGCCTCAACGAGAAGAAATACCAGTAGACAGGGAAACTTTTGAATTTTTTACCAACCTTGCACAAAAAAGATTTGTGTTAAAATGCATTGGTGTCACAGTAAAATCAAAAAATAAAATTCTAGTAGTAAAACAACCAAATAGTTTCATGCAAACAATACCACTATGCATTCCACCATCTGGGAAAAATCACACTAGATACCTGGAGAAATTTTTAAAAAAGATGAAATTAGATTTTGAATTATGTCAAGAGCCAATCATGAAAAGATTTGTCTTAAAATATGAAAAAAATAGTCAGAGAATCAATATGATACAATATAATGGAAAAACCAAATCAGATAAAGAGCATTTATGGAAACCTGTTAATTCAGATCCAATCTTGAGTATACTCTAGATTATAATATAATCAAGTGCCACAGCATCTGCAAGCAATGAGGCATGCCTTGAATTTACAATATAGCCATTTTTTATATCAGTTGTAGGCAGCCATCTATTTGTAGAGCTATAGTGTCTTTTTTCTTTCATTTCTTTTTCAATATCACCAAGGTCACATTCACCCTCTTCAATCTGCTGAGTATTGATGTGTTTTATTGTAATCAAGATTTTTTTTACCTTAACTCGTACACCAAATCTCCAAATATGATCTGAGGTGTCATCTTCAACTTCAAGTAACTTTAGTTTTATTTCCTTTGTGCCAAGAGCATCCCTGCTCACGAGGACACGTTCATCAACAAAGTCTTCAAAACTCATTATTTGATATTTAATGCATCACATTAAAGAAGTATTCGGTCCTGTCTTTTTTGTTTAATAAAAGGCATCATACATGATTCTAAATTCAACGGTAGTCTTTTTCCTTCAACCATGGCATATGTGTCTCCATCATAAGTACAGATAAAATCAGTAACAGGATACTTTTCATCCCAGATCTTAAAGTATTCCCTTAGTTCTCGGTGTTCATATTTTCCAGTTCCTATTCTCTTCTTTGACGAAAACTTGAATGCCACTATCATTTTTCTTGTCTGATATAGTTCAAAGGTATGTATCCATTTCAGACATCGCTGTATTTGATCAAACGGAACTCTCAGAGTGGTATTTGTACCAGATTTTGCCTCTATGGTGTAGATTACATTTTCCCTAGTGCTAACAGCTAGTATATCTGGCAACCCTACACTAGGTGATCCCAATCGAAATGCTTTCCATCCATCTACAGCATTAAATCTCTTCACAAGAGTATCTTCCCAATTATATCCACGTTGCCTTCGAGTTCTTGCAATACGCTGATTTACTGTTTTTCTGTTTTTGTTACGCACTAGCACTTTTTTATCAAGTTCAGTATATCCTGCAAGTACCATTTTGTCTTATTTGGTTAGCAAGAATTTGGAGATATAGACTAGGTGGTAATTATACTAACACCTCTGTGCCTACTTTTGTACAGCATGAAATTACTTGCAAAAACGAGTTTTTATCCTCAGCATTAATATGTCATGAGACAAACAGACAGTGTATGTCATCAATTGATAGTCAGACCACATATCTCAAATACAAAGAATATTCAGATCTTCTCAAAGTCATTTTGTATTCATCACAGTCAGTTTTAGGTGCAGTACCCTTGATTTACCACCTCAAGCATAACAATCAAAACATAATATTCATTCAAACTGGTACAATGGGTGGCAATGTTATACATTATCTAATTAGTAATGGGCCCCCATCAAAAAAATTCATAGAATTAAAGAGACTGACAGGAGATTACACTTTTGTAGATAAAATCGGAACAGATGGAATGTCACTTTACATCCCCATATTGGAATTAGAGAAATCAAACCTTAGTTTTCCTTAAGGCATATCATGAAATTTTGAAAACAAATTTCGGTGTTTTATTATAAGTACAGTATTCCAAGGTCAACATTTGGCCGGGAACCAGGCCAGATACAGGCTCAGATATTGTTCCAATGACCCTTATGCTATTTTCAAATTCTGCAATACAAAAGTAAGCACCATCTTTTTTTGAAAATTCTACAAGTATTGCATTGCTTGGTACATGCAACCATTCAACATCACCTAGACATTTGTTACAAAATTCACTTGGAGGCCATACCCAATGAACGCATTTCATGCATTTGCTACACACAAAGTTATTGCAAGACAATTCATCTTCAAATCTAGTCATGATTCTAACACCAAGACTGTAGAAGATGTTGCACCTGCAGACATATTGTGAACAAGACCGGTCTTTGCATTAGGCACTTGCCTTTTACCTGCATTTCCTCCTAGTTGACGACATACTTCAACAACTTGTGCTATTCCTGTAGCACCAAGAGGATGCCCAGCCCCAAGTAAACCGCCTCTAGGGTTTATTTTTTTATCACAGGTATCATATAGAGACCGAACAAGTTTTGCACCCTCTCCTTTTTTACAGAATCCCATTTCTTCCAATCCAATAATTTCACATATACTAAATGCATCGTGAAGCTCGACCACATCGACATCATTAGCAGTTTTTCTAGACATGCCATATGCCTGGGTTACTGCATGTCGTGTAGACTCCATTGAAGAGAGATCATTATTTTTTGTAAAACTTGCAGATGTTGTCTGTTGTCCAATCCCAGAAATCCATATTGGAGTGTCAGTGATTTTTCTTGCCTTGTCTTCAGAGCATACAAGTATGGCAGCCGCACCATCACAGGGCATTGAACAATCAAGCAATCGGACGTTCTCTGTGAGATTTTTAGATTTCATAACATCATCAAAGGAAAACGATTTATCAAAAAAAGCATCAGGGTTTGAAAGTGCGTTGTTGTGGTTTTTTACAGACACGTATGCAAGATCTTCCAAACTTGTTCCATATTTTCTCATGTGTGCACTTGTAAACATGGATGACCAAAATATCGGATGGGTGTATTCTCCTCGGGACATGTCCCAATCTAGAACAAGACCTGGATTGTTTGCCTTGTCAGCACCTACTACAAGAGCCATATCGGCTAGCCCTGATGAAACATATGCATATGCTGATACCAGAGAATTTGTTCCAGAGTTACACAGGCTCTCTACAGAATGAGATATTTTCGGCTTGAGTCCTGACAACTCTGATATAATGTTTGCAATATAGTTCCTGTTCGCATTTGTAGATGCAAGAACCACATCAATGTCATGTTGCCCAAGATTTTTTCCATTCTCAAACATTTTCTTGACAGATGAGAGCATCATCATATCAAGCGATCTTTCACTCTTGTCAAATTTTGTAATACCGGTTGCAACTATTGCTACTTTTCTCATGCCATATCACTCTGAAGTGTTTTTACAAGCAATTCAAACGAATCCTGTACACTACCTACAGGATTAAACTGTAAAATAGGCAGATTCACTCCTGCTTCGGCAAATTTGGATACTTGTTTTCTTACATCATCAGGAGTTCCACAAGCAGATAATGAATTTACCATGTCATCTGTTACAAAGCAATAAGTGTCTTTTAGGCCATTTTTTGCATATTCATCAAAGATAGATCTAGTTTCATTGTGAAAGCCATTTGATTCCAAAAATTCTCTATATATCTTGCCTACAGAGACATAGAATGCAATTGTTTGTTTTGCGCGTAGTATTGCTTTTTCGGCATCATCAGATACACATGTTATCACTTGACAAGTAACATCAATTTTGCGTCTTGATTGCATTTGAGCTATTGTTGTTTTCAGTTCGTGAAGTGGTCGTAAATAAAAAATCACACCATCTGCCACATTCCAAGTCAAATCTACCATTTTTTTGTTTATAGCTGCGAGATAAATTGGAATTGTTGTTCTAGGAGACTTGATCAACAAACTAAAGTTTTTCAGGCGAAATATCTGTCCATCATATGACACCTTGTTTCCAGACACTGCAAGACGAATGATGTCAACATATTCTTTCATGCGTTGGACTGGATTGTCAAATTTTAAACCATGCCACTCTTGAACAATCGGTTTGCTACTAGTACCAAGTCCAAGTATGAATCTTCCATTTGATACAGTATCAAGTGTTACAGCAGACATGGCAATCAATGCTGGACTTCGAGAGTAAATGTTTATGATAGAAGAGCCTAGTTTTGGTTTTTTTGCAATATCTGAAACATTTGATAAAACAGAACAACAGTCCATTCCCCAGGTTTCAGGAATCCAGATGGAATCAACCGTATGGTTATTCAATATTTTAGCACAGCTAGATATCTCTTCAATGGACAAAAGTGAACCTAGACTAAATCCAAGTCTCATATAGATCACTTGGAGGTAATGAATTTTTCATATTGTGCAGATTTAATGAGAGATTCACACTCTTCCATGTCTTTGTAAGAATCAACGGATTTCCAAAATACATCACCGTATCGTATTGCGTTCAATTTCTCTTTTTTAGCAA
>JAGWGS010000067.1 GCA_028867235.1 Nitrososphaerota archaeon
TTTTTCATTTTTATCTTTTATGTGACATATTTTGGATATTCGAAATTAAGAAACCGTAAATAGTGTGTGAATTTATCAAAATTTGTTCATGGTAGATAGATGGCTGGTTTTTATCGTATTACAATTTGTAAGTGCAGCAATAGGTTTTGCATTTTGGTATCTCATTGATCCGCATCATAGCGCCATATTCTTACTGGTTGCAGGATTTTTCTTTACCTTTGGAACATTTGGAGCAACAAGATGGGGCTTTGACAAATGGAGAGGAAAAAACAAACCAAGAAAACGGGAAAAAAGAAGATAGTTTGAAATTTTCTTTTCTTTGAATCTGGTATCTTTATATCATTCACAACTTTCATTATCTCTAGATCTTGTCATCTCATAAACCTAAATTTAACAGGAAGATGCGTCTTGTATTATTTGGAATAATTACTGTAATTGGAATATCTTATGCATACTATAATGCTCAGATAAATTCTGGATATCATCATACCAAAATGGTAGACTTTGATTCTTATCAAAATGGGACAATTCCACAGGGATTTGCTGATTTGTCAACAGATCAAAAACCATACTGGATTGTAAGATCTGAACCGACTGCACCATCCACTCCAAATGTGCTTGAAAAAATACCAGTCAATGATACCTCTGACTATCACTTACAATTGATTCCTGACTCTCCTACAATAGATACTGAAAATGTTACCATGAAATTCAAAATTGTATCAGGTCAATATGCCAAGTCTGCAGGTATGGTTCTGCGATTCATTGATCCAAAACACTACTTTGTTCTCATGGCAGACTCGGAGAAAAATAGGCTCTCTTTATGTAAAAATACTCCTGATTTTCTAATTTGTAATTATGACAAGTCTGTCACAATAACACCTGGGAAATGGCATACTATGGAAGCCCTTGTATCGTCACAGGGAATAGCGGCCTCTCTTGATGGGCAACTACTCATACGTGCAAATGACCATAACTATCAATCAGGACAAGTTGGACTGTGGACTAAGAAAGATACGGGTGCTTATTTTGATGACTTTAAGATAGAATATTAATTTTCAAGTCTTCTAAATACAATAATGCTAGATATGTACAATTTGAGCATTCTCAATCCCGAAACTCATGTTGAATGAATGAATCACTAGATTTACAATAAAATAAAATTGAAAACTTGATTTGACAAGTAAAAACAACGTATCTTGAATTATGAACCTGTTGTGCAGATAGTTTTCAATCCTGATGAAAATCTAAATCTCAAAACTTGACACAAAATTTCTGAATATGTGTCTTAACGAGTTGTTAGTATTTACGATAGAAATATTTTACTTGAAAATAGAATTACGATGGGATTTCTTATATGGAAAAAAATGATAGGGATGAAAAATTCCTTAAAATCCAAATGATACTTGCAGTGATACCTACCTTTGTTACACAACTGATTGCATTCTATAGAGTCAAAAAACTAGCTTATGGTATCATTATTGAAATCATTATCTTCTTTGTGGACTTGGTAATACAAATGAGCATTTCTTGGCCTTTTGGAATGATAATTGCACTACCTGTGTCAGTACTAATTCCTCTTTATTATGTGAGAAAATGGACTTTAGAATTTAACCGAACCAAGTCTGTTTTCTAATATTTGTGTAAAGCATCTGCTAGAAAACTTAGAAAATGAAAAGAGAGGGGGTGATTGTTAAATCACTTGCCAAGGTCTTGTTGCGAATGTGATTGCATATCCTACACCAATCACTATCGATTGATAGACGATATTTGTGTATGGGATTGGCTTCACGATTGGATCGCCTGTTACCACGACTGTTTGTCCTGGACCTAGACCTGGACCGATGCTTGCTATGTTAAGCTGCGTATGCATGTGATATACTGCTGGTTCAAGTGCCTTTATGGTCAACTTGTATGGAACCACTGCGTTTGCTGGTATCGTGATTACGTTACCAGGTGGATCTCTTGCTACAATTTCCCATCTGTTACCAGCGTTTGGTGAGTCACCATATACAGTGTACCAGCCTCGCAAGTCTCTGTTTACAAGACTTACAAATTTGCCAGATACTGTCAAAGTGTCTCCAGTATGAACAGACTGTTTTGACCATGTCTCACCGTCTATTCTTATGAAACGACTTTGTAGTTGTGCCTGAACACCATGTGCTTCAGCATGTTGGAACATTTGTGTTAATGATGGTCCAACTGCTCCAAGTGCTACTATCACACCTATTGCAGCCACAATAAACTTCTTATCGACCATATCGCTTAACTAAACCAACTGAGAAACTACAACGATATATGTTTTGCCCTGTTGATCCAATAATTTGGCTAGATCATGTTCTACATCCATGATTATCATGATATCGATGATTTTTTTGATTATATTATTATTTGATTTTATATTATTTTTAAATGATATTACTGCATATTGCAATTTAATAATGTAAAAATTATAATTAAAATTATAGAAATTATAACTAACATTTTAAATAACTGTCTTTGATTCAACACACTATGGCACAAATGCCAGCACTGATTCCAAAAGAAGTTGAAATCCAGAGATTGAAAAAGATCTGGCTTATCATCATCGCATTGGGATCGATCGCTGCATCCGTAGAGGTCGATAACTTCGTAGACGGATCTCTACACCAGACATCAATCAGAGATAGTGCTTTCACACCAGCACACTGGTGGTTATACAGCCACTTCATTGCTCTTCCATTAGGATGGGGAATGGTAGCTGTTTATGACAGAAAGGTACCAATTCTGAGAGGTCCAAACAACTCAATGAACACCGGTCTTAAAATGACCATTCTTGGTTACTTAGCAACCATGTTTACAATAGGTGTCAATGAGATGTGGCACTTCTGGTATGTAGAGGAGATCTTCGCAGTTCCAAACCACTGGATGTTCAACATGGGTGTCGTCGTTGCTTTCATGGGTGCACTTGCCTATGTAGTAAGAGTATACGCACGACTTGTCGAACTTGGCGCAGAAACACCAGGTGAGAATCCATATGTTGCAGAAATGTACAAGATGGCTCTAGAAGGCAAATTGTACAGCAGATCAATCCCATAAACGCGCACAAGCGCTCTTTCTTATTTTTCTCCGATCAGTTTAACGTGAGTTGTATTGGGAAAAGACTTAAAAGCATACATCTGTCAGTAAAACCAAATGACCTTACCAAAAGGATTCGGTACAGGTGGCGGCGCTTCCAGTTCCGATGTAAGCAAGATGATTGGCAAACGTGTAGAAGACATGATTGGCCTCATCACAGGTGCATTTGTTGCACTCTGGGCAGGAACATGGGGAGGAGTTGCTGTTGCAGTGGTATATTATCCATGGGCATATCCACCGCCAAGCGCACACTTTGCGTTAACTGTACTTACAATCATAGAAGCTATAGGGTACTTGTTCTGTGTCAAGGTAGTGACAGAGGGTACTTCTAAAGCGAAGACATACAACGGTCTAATCGCTGGTGTAATTGCTGCAGTTGCAATTGCAACACTTGTGACTGACTGTTTCTTCTTCGGATAGAAAAATTCCTTTTCATCTTTTCTTTTATTATTATTGCATCAGAGTTAACTCAGATCTTGAGAAGATCTGTTGCTGATCTCGTATGTCATAAAATTTTATATACATCACTTCCTGCATACAAGTTAATGGTCTGGCTAAGACGATGTACTCACTACTTATTCATAGTAGTGGTAGCAGTCAACTCGACCTTGTTGACAATCAACGCAGGAGACTACATCTTCTATACTGACTGGATGTGGACATCTTATGTGGTATTTACTCTATCACAATCATTGATGCTCGCAGTCGGTGCAGCATACTACCTTACGTTCACTGGAGTTCCAGGAACAGCAACCTACTATGCACTTATAATGACGGTGTATACTTGGATTGCAAAAGGTGCGTGGTTCTCCTTAGGATATCCATACAGCTTCATCGTTGTGCCAATGTGGATTCCATCTGCAATATTGATGGACTTGGCATATTGGGCAACAAAGAGAAACAAACACTCTTTGATCCTAATCGGCGGTGTGCTCTGTGGAATGTCAATGTCGATGTTCAACATGATCAATCTAATCACAATAGATGATCCTCTTGAGACTGCTTTCAAATACCCAAGAACCACATTGCCTCCATACATGACACCAATAGAACCACAAGTAGGAAAGTTCTATGATAGTCCTGTTGCGTTGGGTGCAGGAGCTGGTGCAGTTTTGACAGTAACAATGACTGCATTAGGTACTAAACTCACAACCTGGACATACAGGTGGATGGCAGCTTGGTCTAAGTGGGATTAAACCCCCTTCTTTTACTTTTATTATGTTCAATCCTTAAGCTATCTTGAGATTAATTTTTGATTAAAAAAAGTTACACAATGTGTGATCTTTTGTAACCTTATGTCACAAAATAATATTTTGAAATTAACCTCTGTTGAAACAAGAATATCTGGTATCAATTGTGCCTAAACCATTTGTAAAATGGGCTGGAGGTAAAAGGCAACTTTTACCTGTTATATCAAATCACATTCCAAGTAAATTTGAGAGATATTGTGAACCGTTTCTAGGTGGAGGTGCGGTATTCTTTTCTCTTGTCCTAAAAGAAAGAAAGACGAAATGGTTCTTGTCTGATCTTAACTCAGATCTTGTACTGTCATATGTGACAATCAGGGACAAGGTACAGGAACTCATTTCTTCACTTGAGGTTCACGCTGAAAATTATGCAAAAAATTCCAGTGTATATTATTACAAGATAAGAGAAATCAATCCCAAACATGATGTTGATAAGGTTTCACGGCTCATATTTTTGAACAAAACATGCTTCAATGGATTATACCGTGTAAATAGCAAAGGGAAATTCAACGTTCCAGTTGGCAGATACGTAAATCCTAACATTGTAAACAAGGAAAATCTCCTTGAGGTAAGTAAAATACTGCAATCAAAAGACATTTCCATAAAATGTCAGGATTTTGAAGATGCTTTACATACAGTAGGGCATGGAGATTTTGTTTATCTTGATCCGCCATACCAACCTGTTAGCTCTACTGCAAGTTTCACAAGCTACACTGATAGTGATTTTGATTTCAGTGATCAGAGGAGACTGTACGATAAATTCAAGGCGCTTGACAAAAAAGGTGTCAAGGTGTTATTGTCAAATTCTCACTCTGAAGATATAATTGAGTTGTTCAAAGAGTTTTCAGATGGTATAATAGAAATTAATGCAAATAGATTCATCAATTCTGTTTCCCAAAAGAGGACAGGGCACACTGAATTGTTAATCAAGAACTACTGAATAAACAACATATGTTCATAAGATAGAATAAAATCAAAGGTGTCTTTTGATTTGTCTATGTTGTCTTCTGGTAAGAGATCTCAAGCCCTCCAAATGGCAAAAAACCTTAGCATTGAACTACTGGATGATACTCGTTCATTGCATGAAATATTGGAATCTTGCAAAAACCTATGTAAACTAATTGGAATATCTGAGGAGACTTCTTGGCTTGATCTTGAGACTAGTGGATATCTTGTGCGATATAAAACAAGAGATGAATTATACTTGAATCTCCCTCCCTATAGGAAAACATCTTGGAAATTTTATGATCTATATGGGAATCTGATAACTTTATCACCTGATATGTTGACTTTTTTTGGCAGGTCCACAATTTATCATCCAGTTAAGGAACTAGAAAATTCAGGTAAGATAATAGTTGAAAGCAGATTTTTGGATCAGTTCAATAAATTTATGGCTGAACATGGCACCGATCATGTTTCAAGAAGCCTCAAAATTCATGAGGCTCGAATCACTGATGATGAAATAAAGCAGATCCTTGAGGGAATAAAAAAACAAACCCAATATTTGCTTGATATGATGATTTCTATTCTGGAAACAGAATAGGGTTTACCGTTTATCAACATGTGATGAAAAGTTAATCTGTTAGTTTCGCCATATTATATCATTCAAAATATAGCACATCTTCCTAGTCATCAGATACTATTAGCTAGTATGCTCTGTTCAAAAATAATGTATTCTTGGAATGAAGATGTGATGAGGAATTTTTCATATGAATAGTTTTACTCAAATTGGAGGATTGATGCTTGCGATACTTGGAATTGCAATTACAGCTTATGGCTTGAACATTCATGAATCATTTTCAATTCATGCATTTTCCCTTGGTATAGTATCTATTGCAACAGGAGGTCTTATTGTATTGCTGGGGAAGAGACAGAATCCACTCATAATTCCAAGATATGAAATAGAATCTAAAATTACCAATTCTGATACTGATTCTATAAAATATCGAAATATCTATGAAGGTTCACCTGTATTACAAAGAACTGTAAATACTTCAGGAATAATACTTGAATGTAATCAGGTATATGTTAAAAATTTTGGATATTCAAAAAATGATGTAATTGGAAAATCTCTCTTTGAACATACTGCAGAACAAAGCATGGACGATATGAAAAGAACATTTGAAACTTGGAAAAAATCTGGAAGAGTAGAAAATATCGAAATATGGTTCAAAAGAAAAGATGGTTCTATCTTTCCTGGATTGATTAGTGCTAATAATATTTATGATGAAAAAGGTAAACTAATAGGCAGTAATACTGCAATAAGAGATGTATCTGAAATCTACAAAGCGCATCATGTTTTGGCAGAAAATGAGAAACAAAAGATTCAACTTGATGAATTAAAAAAGATAGATGCTACAAAAGAAGAATTCTATATGATATTTGCAAAAGAATGTCAAATTCCAATGGAACCTATTAAGAAATACATTACAATTCTGCTAGGTGCTTCATCTGGAAATCTAAATAAAATACAATCTGAGGCGGCAAGTGAAATTTATGACAATGTTGCAAAACTAGAACAGTTAATGCGTGACATTATAGATGTACAAAAACTCAATAGTAATACCATGAAATTCATAAAAGAAAAATTCAATGTATCTATTTTCATGAATGACATAATGAAATTATGCATGCCCATGATGCATGACAAAAAGATTGAATTTGTGAATTCTGTTAATATGGAAAAATCCATAACGAGTGATAAAAATAAACTACGTGAGGTTTTCTATAATCTAATACAAAATGCAGTTGATTTTGTGCCTACAAAGGAGGGGCGAATTGAGATAGGCGCCAAAGAGGAGGGCAGTTCTATTGTATTTTATGTAAAAGACAATGGTATTGGAATAATGGAGAAGAAGAAAGATTTTGTCTTTAAAAAA
>JAGWGS010000068.1 GCA_028867235.1 Nitrososphaerota archaeon
ATTTTTTCCACACCAAGTAACATGCTTGCAGAAAACAGAGCTTCCCTGTTGAACAAATGCCTTTGATTCATCATCAATTTCAAGACAATTTTCTTTGAATTTCTTGCTTTTTAACAAAATTTGTGCAAAATAAGGCGTTATGGCAAGTCCCCCATCTGTTCGAAGAGTACAGAGCAATGCATTATTTTGAAATACATGTTTTATTCGTCCTGTGTTTTTAGAATAAGAAATGGTTACATCTTTTGGGAGATATTTTGAGACTCCCTGTCCAAAGAGCGCATCAAGAGTACACTTGATTTTGAGTACAGAGTCCATGCAGTTTGGTTAGTTTAGCCCGTTAATTATTTTTGCAATAAAATTAACCTATATAGTAAGTCCCAACAACTATATAGAATAAATCTCTATTTGTTACCAATGGCAGTAAATGAAGAAATGCGAAAAATACAATTCACTGGCAAGTCTTCATACATTGTTTCATTGCCAAAACAATGGATAATGGAAATGGGTTTGAAACAAGGAGACCAAGTCTCTGTAGTAAGACAAGGAATTTCAAATTTACAAATAGTGCCATTGAAACATCACAAC
Organism: Nitrososphaerota archaeon; assembly: GCA_028867235.1. GTDB lineage: Archaea > Thermoproteota > Nitrososphaeria > Nitrososphaerales > Nitrosopumilaceae > Nitrosotalea. The sequence continues at coordinate 586 of JAGWGS010000068.1, forward strand.
AAACCAATAGGTACTGAAGAAGCTACAATTGAGATTAAACCAGAAGATGAAGATTCCACAATTGTTAGGAAGTTAATATCACTTTATCTTTTAGGATTTACTATAATCAATGTAAAATCAAAAATTGGAAGACTGAAACCGTCTCAAAGAAATTCCATAAAAGATGCTGTAAAGAGTATTTTGATGGGAACTGAGATCACTGCAGATTCTATTGAAGGTATAACTATTCAAGTACTCATTAATTTGTTTGAGCTTTCAGTAGATGGCGCATTAAAGAGAATGTTGATAATAGCAAAATCTATGTTAAATGACGCATTACTTTCTCAAGAAGAAGCAAATTTTGATTTAGCAAAAGAAGTCATAAACAGTGATGATGAAGTTGATAGATTTAGTTTTTACATAATGCGACAACTAAAGATAGCTATACAGAATGAACATATGTTAAGTGAAATGGGAATAGAAAGTCCATATCACTGCTTAGGATATAGATTAATAGTAAAAAATATTGAACGAGTAGGAGATCATGCTACAGAGATAGCAAAAGATTTGCTAGGATATAAGAAACCTATCAAGAAAACAGTACTAGAGCCAATACATGAGATGAATCGCTTTACCTTGACGGTTTTAGATGAAGCATGCTTATCTTTATTTAAGAAAGATGCCAACCAAGCAGAACAAACAGTACAGAAATCATCAGAAATTGTAAAATATGAAAAGAAAATTCAAGATAGTCTTAGATCATTAAAGGACACTGAGGAAATATACAGAGTTAGAAGAATGAGTGAGAATATACGAAGAATATCAGAATATGCAAGTGATATAGCAGAGATTGTACTAGATGTAACAATAGAGAAGACTCTGCGAAAGCAATAAGATAGTCAGGAATGTCAATAAAATGTTGAAAGATTCTGCAATTCTCATTACTTATGATAACAAAGATTCGCTAAAAGAAGCACTAGGATTATGTGATGCAGCAGGTTATGAAGTGCGCAAAATCATACAACAGAGAATTTTAAACAAATCAAAGTATGGGCTTGGAGAAGGCAAAGTAGAAGAAATAAAGGAGATGCTAGGCAGCATTAAACCCGATGTTATAATATTTGATGAGATACTCAAGCCAAGCCAAAATTATAATTTAGCATCCACTTTAAAGACGAATATTCTAGATAGAGAAGCTCTAATTCTTGAGATCTTTGAACGTAGAGCAAAAAGTTCAGAATCTACCTTACAGGTTAAGATGGCTCAACTTAGATATGAAATGTCAAGAGCTAAAGAGAAAGTCAGGTTGGCAAAGATGGGTGAACAACCAGGATTTATGGGCATAGGAAAATTTGAGGTGGACATTTACTTTAATGATATTAAAAACAGAATGAACAATGTAAAAACAAAATTAGCAAAATCATCAACACAACGAGCTCTTCACAGACAGGCAAGAAAGAGATTTGGGTTTAAGACAGTTTCTCTTGCAGGATATACATCGGCGGGAAAAACCACTCTCTTTAATGTTCTTACAGGAGAAGAAAGGGAAGAAAGCCCAAAACTTTTCACTACTCTTTCTACAACCACAAGAAAGATTATTCTGAAAGACTTAGAGGTCTTGATTTCAGATACAGTAGGTTTCATTAGTAGACTTCCAGCATACATGGTACAGGCATTCAAGTCAACTCTTGAAGAACTTGTTTATACAGATGTTGTCATAGTGGTCATTGATGTTAGTGATACAAATTTGGAATTACGAAAAAAATTCAAAAGTTGTATATCGACATTAGATGAAATCGGTGTCAATAAAGACAAAATGATTTTTGTTCTTAACAAATCAGATTTGATATCAAAAGAAGAGATCATGGAAAAAGCAAATCTATTGGGTTTATCAGACAATAAAAGATGGTTAGCCATATCATCAACAACAGGATTTAATATTTCACAGTTAAAGAAATTGGTTTATCAGGCATTAGATACTACACCATTAATTGAACAGGAAAATGAAATATCAAAGCCAAAAATTAGAATAGATTATGATGATTGAAGTTCTTCGCATAGGAACACGACTTGTTAGAGATGACAGGGTAACTACTCATGTTACTCTCGTATCAAGAGCATTTGGGGCATCAAAGATATACATGTATGATGCAAATCCAGAGATCAAAGAAACTATTTCCAAAGTAAACAAGATGTGGGGTAGTGATTTTGAAGTAGAAATTATCGAGAATTGGAAAGATGTCATAAAATTAAGAAAAAAAGAGGGTTACAAAGTGATTCATTTAACAATGTATGGTGAAAATATCAACGATGTACAGGAACAAATAAGAAAAGAAGAAAAACTTCTAGTTGTAGTAGGTGCAGAAAAAGTTCCTAGAGAGGCATATGATATGGCTGATTACAATGTTGCAATAGGAAATCAGCCTCATTCAGAGATTTCCGCTCTTGCAATATTACTTGATAGGGTGTCACAAGGATATCAACTTCAAAAAAAGCATTCTGGCGGGGAACGTGAAATAATACCTACAAAAAAAGGAAAAAAAGTAATAGACAAAACTACAGTCTAAATTATTAACATAAAAAAACAAGTTTAAAACCATTTGATTAAATATAGAGATTAGGAAGAAAGTATACGATGTCAGTTGAACATGAAGATCCTTTTGTAAAAATTGCTGCTTTGATTGGAGGAGACGAATACCTAAAGGTTGCACGTTCTCTTCTCAATACAGAAGATGCTACAGATGAAGAGATAGCAAGTTCTACAGGACTGAGAATAAACATAGTTAGAAAAGTGCTGTATGACCTTTTTGGGAAAGCTCTGATAACAGGAATACGAGTCAAGGATGAAAAGAAAGGATGGTTTGTTTATAGATGGAGAGCAAGAAAAGACGAAGTAGATAATTTCATTGAGAATCAGAAAAAGAAGATTGTAGAAAGATTACAACAAAGATTAGATTATGAAAATTCAGCTGACTTTTATCATTGTGGTAATGAGGACTGTCAAAAATTAACCTTTGAAAAAGCTCTTGATCTTTCATTCAAATGTCCTACTTGCGGAAAATTAGTCAATCTATCAAAGAATGAAAAACTCAAGAAAGCGTTACAAGTAAAGATAGATCAACTACGTGATGATCTGAAACATTAGGTAACATAGTATAGAACTAGTTCATTTTGCATTCTCTTTATCTTTTTTAGTGTAAATGAATTTGATATTCTTGTAAAGCCTTTACCGTCTACAAAAGAGACTGCAGTTCTACCTCCAACAATATAAGGTGCAACAGTAACTATAATTTCATCTACAAGTCGTTGTTTGAGAAAATACCAATTTGTTGTTCCGCCGCCTTCTACCAATATTCTGTTTATTCCTTGTTTTTTTAGAATTTGCAATAGTTTTTTTAAATCAATTATTTTTTTCCCACATTTTATCATCTGAACTCCACGTACAATAAATTGTTCATCATTTTTTGAAACATTTTCTAATGTTACAATAATAGTCGGAATTTTTGTTGCAGTCATTATCACTTTTGATTTAGAAGATAATTCTCCTCTAGGATCAAGAATGATTCTAATTGGATTTTTACCCTTTACATAACGTACTGTAAGTAATGGATTATCTATTTGTACAGTATTTTTTCCTACAAGTATTGCATCAACACTCTTTCGTAAACCATGAACTCGAATCAAATCTTTCTTGGATGAGAGATTCGATCTGCCAGTGTTAGTCGCTATCTTTCCGTCAATACTAATTGCAGCACTAATTATCACATAAGGTCTAGATTTTACCATGCACTATTTCTCCTTCATACATTACCGCTCTTATGGTATTTTCTGAGGCTCTCTGTACTATGGATGCATGTGTATTATGCATTGGTTCTAGATCAATAGAGTGCTTTTCTATAAATATACAATCAGCCATTTTGTTATTTTGCACAACTCCTATTTTCCCACCTAAGATGTTTGAGGCGTTTGTGGTAGCCATTTTGAGTATATCTTTTGCTTCCAATCTTTTTTTCTTCATGCCCATTGAAACTTTCCACAGGTAATCCATTTCTCTAAACATATCAGATGAGTTTATCATCACATTATCAGTTCCAATTGCAACATTACATCCAACCTCAAGCATGAGATCTACATCAGGAATGCCTTCTGCAAGAGATCCATTTGCTCGTGGACATACAACAATACTTGCCTTATTTCGTACAGCCATTGCTAGATCTTTTTTTGAAGCATACGTCATATGAACAAGAAAGTTAGGTTTTACAAGTAGTGCCCTTTGAGTTTCAGTTTTTCCAGTGATTTTTTTTGAAATTTCATTACTTTCTTCAGTTTCAGCAGAGTGTATTGCACGAATCTTTGTTGTCTTGGCAAAAGAAACCAATACAGAATTACTGAATTCATTTGGACCACTGATTCCAAGTCCATCACAATTCATGAGTAGATTTTGAACATGTTGCGCGTGAGATGGGGGCATAGGGATATTCTTTTTGATAGATTGTACATCTTGATAATATTCTGCTCTTCCTAGAATAATTGGTCGTATAGGAATATCAACAGATGCATGTTTCAACAGGTTAACTCCGTCTAATCCACCCTCTCTAAAATCAATGAAAGAAGTTATACCCTTTTTCATCATCGAGATGCAAGAATTTTTGATAAAACTTGTAAGATGAGATTTAGTAGAATTTTTCAATATTTTTTGTTTGAATCCACTTACAGGATGTATTTTTTCTTCAACATCAGAATCTATTCCGATATCTTTTGCTATTGAATCACCAATATGAGTATGAGAATTAACAAGTCCAGGCATCATTAAAATTCCTTCACAATCAAGCACGGTCTCATTTTTTTTAGGAGCGATCTTTACGCCTATCTGTTCAATGTTTTTTCCGGAAATTCGTACATTTGTATTTTGTATATAGGTTAGATCTACGCCATAAAGAAGACTTATGTTTTTTATCAGCATGTTGATTCGAGAATTCGTGTATCTTTTTTTCCAGAATCGCGGAGTTGGCGAATCTTATCTAATGATTGAGTAGCTAATCTTGCTGCATCTCTTCCTGTCTTTGCAGTTCCAATTCCACAGTTAAATGAGATGTCATATTTTTGTTTTATAATTTCAAGAAATTGAGTTATATCATCTTTGTTTGCTTGGGAGCTTACTATCATAAAATTGTCTCCACCCATAAAAAATGCAAGTGAATTTTTTTGTAAGAAAAAATCAGACATTTCAGAATATAGTTTTATGACAAGTGATGATACCTCATAAGGTGATTTTTTTGCAGAAACTGATGTAGAGCCATCCACATCCATGTGTATAATTTGAACCAAATCTACATCTTTTTTCAGAGGGAATCCAAAGATATCATAATCCTTGTTCAGGCTTGCTTTAGATCGCCTTGCCTTGTCTGCATTTACACTTGCTTCTAGAGGGGTATTTCCTTGTCCTATAGACATGGATAATCCCAAATCAAACAATTTTATCAATTGTTTTTGAATTTCAGCATGATCATCTACTGAAAGGCCATTTGTTATTATGAATATTTCATCGAATCTATTTGGAAATGCAAGACAATTTTTTTGAGAAAATAAATTTTGAATCTCTTTGTATAGTTGTGCTTGAAGTATCTGTAACCTGTGTTCTCTATCACTACCAAGAGTCAGAGTCCATGGTCCATATCCAGTAATCTTGATTATAGTCATCTGTATCATTTTCTAATCTTTTCCAATTCATCAAATAATTTCTTGGCAGCTTCTACAGCTCTTTCAGATACAGGTCGGATTCTTTGATGCGCTTGTCTGTCACTCATTCCAGGACCAGTTATTCCCAAAGTTACTGGTTTTTGATATTTTATAGAGAGATCTGCTAATATCTTTGCAGTTACATTTGAGATTAGCTCATCATGTTTAGTTTGTCCTTTAATTACTGCTCCAATAGTTACTACCGCATCAACATCTTTTCTTTGTAGTAATACATCAATCAAAAGAGGCATATCAAATACTCCAGGTACTCTACATATATGGCTGACATTTATTTTCAATACACTTGCTTTTTCTCTAGCAAGTTCAAGCATTTTTGAAGTCACTTCACTATTAAACTCAGCAGCAACAATTGCTATATTCAATCTTAATTCTCCCTAGCAAGTTTGACAAGTTCGGTACCATCAAAATATGGTATAGCATTATTTTTTGCATATTCTTGTGCCTTTTTAGTAGATAATGCAGTATATGTTTGAGAATCTAACATTTCACATATTGCTGTAACTGGCGAAAGTCCTGCGAGTTTCATCAGATAAATCGACATTTCAGTATGCCCAAGCCTAGTGGACAATAATCCTTCTGATGCTATAAGTAATGGCACATGACCAGGTGTTCTAAAGTTTGAATTGAAAATTTCTTTTTTGTCAGATTTATTATTTTTGAATAGTTGAGACATTTCGTAAATAGTAAGTGCTCTATCTTTGTCGGTAATCCCGGTAAATGTATCCTTGTGATTGATTGAAATTGAAAATGATGGTCTATCCCCATAAGGTGCAGTACCAATAATCATCTTTTTTAATCCAGAGTCAAAATTTTGTGATTTAGAGAGAATT
>JAGWGS010000069.1 GCA_028867235.1 Nitrososphaerota archaeon
CAACTGAGAGAAGTAAACACCTAAGACAAGTAGGTGAGCAGATATTCCGACCAAAACTATCTGAAGATGCAGAGGTGTCATTGATGACACTTGGTGGCTTTAGCCAGGTAGGAAGATCATGCATGTTGCTAACAACACATGAAAGCAAAATCCTAATTGACTGTGGACTCAACCCGGGAGCCAAAAAACCAATAGAGGCATACCCAAGACTTGACTGGCCAAACATCACTCTAGATGAGATAGATGCTGTAGTAATCAGTCATGCGCACCTTGACCACACTGGATTTTTGCCTGTACTTAACAAATATGGCTACAAGGGCCCCATATACTGCACCGAACCCACCTTACCAATGATGAACCTAATCCAACTTGATGCCATAAAGGTGGCAGCAGCACAGGGAAGGGTTCCACTGTATTCTGAGCGTGACGTCAAACAGGTCATGAAACAGACCATTCCTCTATCATATGGAACTGTAACAGATATCTCACCTGACATTAAACTAGTATTTTCAAACGCAGGCCACATCTTGGGCTCTGCAAGCTGCCACTTTCACATTGGAAACGGCAACCACAACTTTGTCTATACTGGCGATCTAAAATATGGTAAATCAATGTTATTTGAGAGCGCTTCCTGGAACTTCCCAAGAGTAGAGACCCTGCTCATTGAAAGTACCTATGGTGCAAAAGAAGACATCCAAGCATCAAGAGAGGAAGTAGAATCCATCTTCATAAAATCTGTAAACGAGACACTACGAAATGGCGGAAAGGTACTCATTCCAATTCCTGCAGTAGGTCGTGCACAGGAACTCATGATGGTAATCGATCAATACATGAAGATGGGACAGTTGATGGAGGCTCCAGTATTTACAGAAGGAATGATATCTGAAGCTACTGCAATACACGAATCATATCCTGAATATCTAGCACGAGATCTCAGACAAAAGATACTAGAGACTGATGACAACCCGTTTGCTTCTGAATATTTCACAAACATAGAGCATGCAGATGCACGAGAAGAGCCATTGCGTGAAGGTCCTGCAATTATCATGGCAACATCTGGTATGCTAGAGGGTGGTCCAGTACTTGAATATTTCAAGAACATTGCACCAGTACAAAAGAACAAAATTTTGTTTGTGTCATACCAAGTGAACGGTACACTTGGCAGAAGGGTCCTTGACGGATCAAGACAAGTGTCAGTTGTTGGAAAGGATGGAAAAATCGAAGTAATCAACATAAACTGCTCTACTGAAAAACTAGATGGATTTAGTGGACACAGTGACTATAACCAACTAATGTCTTACATCCACAGACTAAGACCAAAGTTACGACGTCTTATTGTAAACCATGGTGAAAGACGCAAATCCGAAAACTTGGCAAGCTCTGTTCACAGAATGTTTAGAATTCCGACAATTTGTCCTCATGTACAAGAAGGAATAAGACTACTTTAGATCGTACTCGGCTCTCCAGATCTTTACTCCGGATGGAGTGACAATTATTCTCTCTTCTCCAAGCCTTGCAATGTCAGCATCTGCATTTTTTGCAATGCTGTAAATTTCTTCCACTGCCTTTCTTAGCTCATCCACATTTTTCTGTGCAAGCGGGGTTACCCTAAGTACTAGAATCATTCCCTTTTTGATGTCTTCCTTTACACCATGTATGTCACTATAGTCCCTCAAAGTAATTGCCTTGAGGTAAGTGGGAGCCTTTTGCGTCTGCATACTCTGTAAGCGATCAACTCCCTCAAAAAGTCTTTGCAGTCAAATGCAATTCACCGTTTAGCTTGTATGACTAAATTCTATATTGGAGATACTCTTGCTCTGGAACAAAGCCTGCCGGAATCTCTATTTTTACTTCATTTTTTTCTGTAATTACAACATTCTGCGCATCCTTTGGTGCATCCGAATATCGCAATGTTATGGACGCAGCTAGGTTCTTATTTTTCTCAGAATCATCGCCGCGCAAAATTGATACCGGACCTACATGATCCTTTGTCTCAAATAGCGTATCCCCTGGCAACGCAAGTGCCTTTATCATTTCATTTTCGTCCTTGTGTCTACCAACTATTAATTTTGTATTTTTGTCAAATCTAAAATGTCTTCCAATCTTCAACAAATCAATATCATTTGTGTTTGGTGTCTCTACATGTTGGAATAGATCTTTTGCCCTTAACGCAAATTTTGGATCCGTAAGAAGGCAACCTCCTCCTGCATTTGGCGGATTGTCAAAACCAAATTCTTTTGCCATCTTGAGCTGTTCTTTTCTTGATCTACCTCTTATCATTCCAAGATTTTCTCTTTTGATTATCCCGTCCATCTCTGGTTTGGTTGGTGGTAACAATCCAGCGGACAATGGCCTTACAATAATTCCTTCCAAGCCAGATTCTTTTTCTATTGTTTTCAGTGCAGGCGCAAACTGACTCATTGGTCTTTGGCCCAACACCTCACCTGATATGATAAAATCAGCACCAATGTCATCCATTACTTTTTTTCCTGCCTTGAACATCATGGAACGACAGTCAATGCATGGATTCATCCCGGAACCAAATCCATGTTTTGGATGCTTTAACATCTCGATATAATCATCACCCAAGTATACAGTTTTGAGATCTACCCCAAGAGAATCTGCAGTCTCTCTTATTTCAAAACCGCAACCTCTACCACAATCAAAATCACAAAACGGAGTCTTGATGGCAACAGCAGTAACATCAAATCCTTGATTTTGCATCATCTTGACAGCTAGTCTACTGTCAAGTCCGCCTGACAATAATGCTACAACTTTCTTTTTCTCTTCCACAAAACCAAAGGGACTGTTTCCAATATCTAAACGTTCCAGCAAATATAAAATAGTAAAGGACTCTCAAGTTATTTTGTTGAATCAAAGAAGAAAGAACCTTCTAAAATATTGCAGTAATATGGGATGTGATACGCTAGTTGCATTTGAACCTGAAAACCTATTTTACATGACCGGGTTCTGGGGTGAAGCAGTAGGCATATTGGACAAAAATGGCTGTACCATAGTCTCTCCAGAACTTGAGATGGGCAGAGCCAAGGATGAATCTGTTGACTGTCAAGTAGTAAAATCTGAGCGCGGCAAGGGCTCACTTGCAACACTTTCCAAGATGCTCAAGGGCCAAGTCTGCACAGACAGTGACAGTTACAATTTAGTTGAAAGCCTAAAGAGGTCTATTCCTGGAATAAAATCCTCAACAGATCCATTTTACCGTGCAAGGGAGGTAAAAGATGCACAAGAAATCTCTGTACTCAAAAAGGCATCCTCCATACTTGATGAAATGTATGAGATGTGCGTTGATGTAATGATGATAGGCCAGACAGAGGCACAGCTACAAACTATACTGATGCAATACGCAATGGAGCGCGGCATGTTTGCAACTGGATACAAATCAACTCTGAATCCATTGATTATAGCTGGCGGCCCAAACGGCTCTTTACCGCATGCACAAGTAACTGACAGGAAATTCAAAAATGGAGACATGGTTGTAGTAGATTTGACATTACGGTACAAGGGATATGTATCTGATGCCACACGCACATTTGGTCTCGGATCTGTCTCATCAGAAGCAAAAAAAGTCTATGAAATTGTACGGGAATCGCAAGAAGCTGGACTTGAGGCAGTAAAACCAAATGTTTCCTGCAAGTCTATTGATGATGCATGCAGACAAGTAATTGATAAGAAAAAATATGGAAAATACTTTATCCATTCAACAGGCCATGGCATAGGTCTTGAGGTACATGAATTACCAAATCTTGGTCCATCAAGCACTGCTATACTATCAAAGAACATGGCAGTAACAGTAGAGCCTGGCATCTACATTCCAAACAAGTTTGGAGTGCGCATTGAGGATTCTGTCATAGTTGGCAACAAGGTTGACGTAATGCACAAGTTTACAAAAGAATTAGTTGTAATCTAGATACTAGTAAACAAAACAATCTCATACTGTACACTTGCTATAATCTACTTTCTATCTGTTCTCTGATAAATCTGACGACCTTCTCTTTACTTTTCCATCCTGACTCTGTTGCAGTTTTTGAATCAACAACTATGACATTGTTATAATCTGGATTTTCCCTGTATCTTTTAGTACCAATGTCATTTGCAATGACCAAGTCACAGCTTGCTTGCACCAACTTTTCCCGTGCCCGTTCCACCAATTCCTTCTTAGATACCCCTGTCTCTGCCTTGAACCCAACAAGAAACACGCCGCTCTGCATCTTTTTCACATCATTTATCATCTTTGGAACTCTTTTTAGCTTCAAAGACACCCTGAGCAAGTCACTGTGAATCTTTGTCTTACTTGGATTCTCAGGTGTATAATCAGAGGCAGCCGCTGCAAGAATTACAATATCATATTTCTGTTTTAGCTCCTTTTGCAATGCCTGGCTCATCTCAGAGCTTGTCTTGATACGTATCACCTTGGCGCCCTTTGGAGGAACCTCAGATCCGGGACCGTAAATCATGGTCACTTTGGACCCTGCAGAGACAAGCTCTGAACCAAGTAATACTCCAGTCTTGCCTGTGCTCTGGTTTGTTATGACCCTCACAGGATCGATATACTCTATGGTGGGCCCTGCAGTAATCAGTACCCTTTTGCCCTTGAGTGCAGGCGATGAATTAAACCTATCAAGCACCAGATCCAGTATCTCTTCTGGCTCTGCAGCCTTTGCCTTGCCCTCTATGAATTTCGGAGAGACAAATTCTACCTTTTTTTCCAAGAATTCTATATTCTTGACAACAGCAGGATTTTCATACATTGCCTGGTGCATTGCAAGTGCAATTACAATAGGAATTCCAGAACCAAGACCTACACTTAGTACCGTAGAGATCGGAGTGTCATCAATCCCATTTGCAAGCTTGCCCAAGGTGTTTGCAGTGCACGGATACACAACAATCAAGTCTGATTGTTTATAGTCTGCAACCTTGATGTGCTCAAGGTTTCCAGTAAGTTTTGTTATCACTTCATTTCCTGTTGCCCACTTGAAGTAGCTCGGCTTTATCAAATCCGTTGCTGCCTTACTTGCAACGCATGTAACATTCCCACCATGTCGCATAAACAATCTTGCCAACTCAATTGCTTTGTATGCAGCAACACTTCCTGATATGCACAAAACAATTTTTTTTCCAGCAAGCCCTGTACCGTCTGAGCTAACTATATCCAAAGAGGGGTGCTTGTCAATCAATTTCTTTTTTCAACCTTTCAAGTTCAGATTTATCCATCAAAAAACAATGTTCTGCTCCGGGAAACTTGCCTGACACAACATCATTTCTGTATGATTCTACTGCATGTATGATATCAGAAGACAATTCCAGATACCTCTTTGCAAATTTTGGTTTTATTTTTTCATACAAACCAAGCATGTCATGGACCACAAGCACCTGTCCATCACAATCAGGACCTGAGCCAATCCCAATTGTTGGAATCGATATAGAATCTGAGATTATCTTTGATGTCTCCTTTGTAACCATCTCAAGTACAATACTAAATGCACCTGCCTCCTCAAGTGATTTTGCAGACTCGACAAGTCTCAAAGCCGAATCCTTGGTCTTTGCCTGCACCTTGTAGCCTTCCTGAAGCGTTGTAGTCTGGGGCTGAAACCCAATGTGACCCATTACAGGTATGCCAATCTCAACTATGCTGTGTATCGTATCTTTAATCTCATTACCGCCCTCAAGTTTTACAGCATCAGCCCCTGCCTTTACCAATCTTCCAGCATTTTCAATTGCCTGGGACCTGCTTGCCTGATACGACATGAACGGCATGTCTGCAACAACCAAAGCATTCTGCCTGCCTCTTGCAACAGCTTCTGTAAACATGCACATCTGATCCATTGTCACTGGAATTGTATTGTCATATCCTAACATGACCATCCCTGCACTGTCTCCCACCAAGAGCATGTCAACTCCTGCCTTGTCACAAAGTTGTGATGTGGTATAGTCATATGCGGTAATTACCGTAATTTTTTTTGAATTTTTCATGGAAAGAATGTCTCGTACTGATTTATGCATTTGACATTCTCCTGAGATTTTCTTTTATGATTTGAATTGACTTTCTCAAGTTTTTCTTGTTATCAAATTTCTTCTTTGGCATTTTTTTCCCTGAAATTTTTTTACATGTATCAACTAAAATCGGCATTCCTCGAATTACATTGTCCACAATTGTGATATCTGCGGTCTGCGCAGTACGCGACATTGGGTTCAAATCAAATGTTATGACATTTTTTCCAAATTCTTTCAATGCAATTGTCCTGTCTCCATCTTCTAGCGGCACAAGAACTATATCTGCAGAAAATATTCCCCGCTTGTCTACAATTCTTCTTGCACTGTCAAGCTTTGGAATCCTTGTTGCAAATTTAGGGTCTACTCCAAGTATTTCTTTTGCACCATATTTTTTGAGCGTATTTGCAATGGCCTTTTTGCGCTTTTCACTGGCATAAAACAAATTTACCTCAATTTTTGCTCCGATAACCCTTGATAACCTGACAATCTCTTTTGGACATAATGCTGCAAAGTTGCCGTTTACAGATATGACAGGAGATCTTGCATGCACCAGTTCCCAGGCAGCAGCTCTTATTGCCTCATGGGATACCTCGCTGGTCTTTTCCCCTATTAGATAATCAAACATTTCACCTCTCCCATGTGCCAAAAGGCCCTCTTCTACCACAAGACCTTCTCTAAATCCTCCAACAAGCTTCTCCCTGATGTACAATGATACAGCCCGCGGATGTGATTTTGGGATCAAGATCTAGGAAACCCTAGCTCCGCTCTTGTCTATCTCTGTCTTGATTATCATTGCATTGTATTTTTCCAAAATTCTAACAACTTGGGATTCTTTAGATTTTGGAACAAGTGTAAATATTGTCTCCCCAAACATTGCAATTCCTGCCTTGAATCCATGATGAGCCAAATCATCAATTACCTGCTGCATCTTTGGAGTTATAACATGCACATACTTTGCAAACTCTAGTGACATGTCTAAAAATTCCATCTGGTCCCTTGATTCTAGCAATCT
>JAGWGS010000006.1 GCA_028867235.1 Nitrososphaerota archaeon
TGCATTTCAGATGGTGCATGCATAGGTGTATGCCCAACAAAGGCAATCTTCTGGATGAGACCAATGGACTTTACACCAGGTCAACCAGTACCACTCTACAGAAACTCTGTATTCGTAAAGGGCTGGACTGAGCTAATCGATTAAGTCTGCATAAAATTTCTCTTTTTATTATTTTTAATTCAAAACTTCGTTTTCTACATATATGGTGTAACATCATAACACGTCGTGAGTAAACCAGGAAATCTGTGGAGAAAAGTACATGGCAAAATTGTCAAAAAACCTACCAATTTCAGCTGGTTAATTGATGACAAACTTGCTGGAAGTGGGATGCCCACCTCTGTTTCTGAAATTGACTGGATAATAAAACAAGGAGTACGATCTATTGTCACTATGACAGAGAACTCACTTCCTGAACAATGGGTAAAAAATGTAAAATATCTTCATGTTCCAACAGAAGATTTCTCAGCACCTGATATGCAACAAATTGATGAGGCAGTTGAATTTATTCAAACTAGGATTGTTAACAGTGAACCTGTGATGGTTCACTGTGCAGCGGGAATAGGAAGAACTGGAACAATTCTTGCTTGTTATCTTGTAAAATATCATAAAATCTCAGCAAAAGATGCTATACAAAAAGTACGAAAAGAAAGACCGGGTTCAATCCAGTCTGAATCTCAAGAGATAGCAATTGGTCTATACTACAAATTCCTAAAAAAGTAATTCTACTCTGGAATTGATGTAGTAACCATCTTGCCGTTTTCTAGTTTGATGAAAAGATACCTGTTGTCTTTGAAAATCAGGGTTATTTCATTTTCCTTCTCTGATTTGTCTTCAACTTCAAGTAATTCTTGTCCTCTAATTCCGTCAAATTTTGCCATACTGGTACCCTGATAATTTCCATTTATATCTCTTAAAACATGAATAATCGCTTACAAAAATGAAAAACTTGGCTGGTAGACCTTAGTTTCTTGGTAGATCTGACTTGATTGCATTTTCAAATTGAGTTTGTATTGAATTTTCTATGCTTGATGCTTTATTTTGTACTTGTTGAAGTGCTGGATTTTGTTCTACTTTATGATATCCTGCAAATGCAGCATTAATGGTTCCACTTGTGCCTAGACCCAAAAATACTAGAGCTACAAACACAAATGCCAATACTTTCAACAGCATTCTATTGTCACCATTTGAATCTAGAATGGCTCAAGTTGCATTTATACATCAAGTAGAAAAGCTACTTGTTTCCTATATGCAACAAATTAGAAAATTTGAGCCGATCTTTACTTGATAACTTCTATCTCAATCTCTTTAGAATGTGCAGTTTGATCAAAGGGCTCTGCATAATCATGTTTGAACCACGAAACATATACCTCTGCTCCAATTTTGTGTTTTCCGACTCCTAATTCTGATGCATTAAATTGTATTTTCTCATCAAAATCAAGAAACATCTGTTGGGCCTCAGATTGACTACTTGGAATCAATGGTTCAAAATTTTTGGATATCTGTACCCAAATTTTCTTCTCGCCCATCTGAGTAAGTTTTGGATTGCGTGTCCAAAAAAGGGCAGCTTTCTTGTATGTGTCTAATGGTTTTCCAATTTCCTTCTTTCTTAGTCCACTTGTGTGCAGTTTGACACCATATCTTAGCTTGAAAGTATTGTCATGATTATTGTAAGCTTTTTCCCAGTTTTTCTCAGTAAAGGCCTCTCTGAGTGCTCCTGTGACAGAAAACTTGACGTTTAGTGTAATACTGTCTTCTATTCTTGGTTTGTCTGAAGATTTCTCAAGAGAAACTTCACTTATTGCATTTTTATCGCTTGTCAATGATTGGGGATGGTTTATATCCTCAATAAGTATTTTTTTGACTTACATGGATGTTCAGCTGAAAAAATCTTCTCCAAAGGAGGTTCAATTGGACATAAGAAAATCCGATATCAGCACTCTCTATATAGTACAATATGAGATGCTCAAGGATCCTACTGTAGAGTTTGCAGGTGTAGTATTGAAACACCCATTGACCAAACAACTGGCAATGAGAGTAAATACCTCAAAAGGCAGTCCAGTCAAGGAGATCGAAAAGGCAACAAAGGCTGCCATGGAATATACTGAAGAACTAAAAAAAGCAATTTTTTCTAAAATCAAAGGTGAGTAGATGAAATTCTGTCCCAAGTGTCAGGCTAGATTAAAGATAGATAGCTCTGACTCTGAATTTGTATGTCCAAAATGTGGGTACAGTGAAAAGGGAAGTAAGACTACCAAGGCAGTAAAAAGTGAAAGTGTTTCAAATATCAATGTCTTGGATGAGGAAGAAAAGACAGAAGCATTGCCTACAATCAAGATTGATTGCGAAAAGTGTGGACATGGAGAGGCTGTGTGGTGGATGCTTCAGACAAGAAGTGCTGATGAACCAACTACACAATTTTACAGATGCATAAAATGTAGTTATACCTGGCGGAACTATGCGTAAGGATGTAATTAAAATCTACAATAACTCAAGAAATTCTTTTTTTGTTAAACCACAATCTGATATGATTTGTAGCACAAGTCCTTTTCCTAGCTCATTTTCTCTCGGGACAGATGTCCACAAGCCTTGACCATTTTCGATTATTATGTGGCTACCAGACTGCCTTGTTGGGTAAAAACCCTTTTTCCTTAATTACTCTTAGAATCTCTTTCCAACCTATAACAGGAGACTCAAACTGAAACAGTTACCAGTTTGGATACAGAACTTTTCTTTTTGTTTTCAAGATATAATTTGCAAATCTTTATAGCTTGTTTGGTATCCTGTATTGCATCCGCTTTGGTATTTCCTTGTCCTCGCGCCTGAGGAATTTCAAGACAATATCCAACATAAAACTTGCCATCTTTTTTGATCAATATGTTATAGTCTTGTCTTTGTGCCATGACGTAATTGATGGTTATTTGGTATATAAAATTAGATAATGAAACTCGTATGTTTTGTTCTGAGAAATATCTGCTGTGATATTGCTTAATATTGTTGATGAATAGGCACATGTCTTCCAAATTGTTATCAAATGTGACCCTGTTGCAATACCTACCCTGAGTATCCCTTTACCTTCAGGACAATCATAGAAAGAATGATACAATCTAGCGTAAAAATATCGTATAACGACTACAAGGTATCTCCTACAACATTTTAAACGATCTCCAGTCTGTGAATCGCATAACGTTTAACTTGAACATTATTCAGATGTGATTAAGTTTGGTATTTTCTGCAAAGACCGGGGGTTCTGAAGAATGGAAAGCAGTAATATCTGCTATATCGACACTTGTTGAAGAAGCTACATTCGAAGCCACAGGTGAAGGTATTGCTTTTCGAGGAATGGACCCATCACATGTAGCATTAATTGATATTGCCTGGCCCAACTCTGCATTTGAAAAATATGTCTGTGATACAGATGTCAAATTCGGAGTAAGAATCGATGAATTCTCAAAACTCATCAAAAGGGCAGACAAAAAAGACAATATAGAAATCAGCATATCTGAAGATAATCTTTTACTTGTTACAATTGGTAAAAATAAAAAATACAAAATGAGATTGATTGAAAGTTCTGCAACTGATACCCCGCTTCCAAAGATAACATACAATGCCAAGGTGGGTGTAACAGCTGCTGAATTTGATAAAATACTTGGAGATGTTCAGGTGGTTTCCGAATATTTATCCATTAATGCTAATTCCACAAAGGCAGAGTTTTCAGGACGCGGTGATTCTGGTGAGGCAATAATCACACTCGAAAAAGGAATGCCTGAGATGCCAGAAATTGATGTCAAAGAAGACAGCAATGCCACATATAGCTTGGAATATCTTAATAGTATTGTAAAAGCAGTTGGTACTGTTGCAGGTACCATAGTCTGTGAATATTCAAGTAAAATGCCTCTTAGACTAGAATTTAAAGTAGCAAACATAGGGAGAATCCACTTTTATCTTGCTCCTAGGGTAGAAAGTTAAAAGATTTTAAGGATAACAAGTCGAGGTTATACTGATTTGAAACTCGTTTTAAAATTTGGTGGAACATCTGTCTCTTCTCCACAAAACATACGAAATGTAGCAAATCTAATAAAAAAACTAAGCAAGGAACACAAAATCATTCCCGTGTTTTCTGCAATTAGTGGAGTTACTGATGATCTAATACGAGTTACTAATTTGATTCAAAACAGAAACAAAGATGCTGCAAATTCATTAGCAAAGAAAATTATCAAAATGCATACTGATGTTGCAGATCAATGTATCCAGAACTCAAAAATAAAAAAAGATCTAATAAACAAAATGAAAACAGATCTTGATGAATTCCAAGATCTCTTACATGGAATGTTGCTACTTGGAGAAGTTACTCCGCGTTCTTCTGATTACATGATTTCTTTTGGAGAACGACTATCTATCAATCTGGTGGCTTTTGCATTAAATGAAATTGGAATAAAGGCAGTTCCACTCACAGGAAAAGATGTTGGAATAGTCACTGATTCTCATTTTGGAGGAGCAAAACCTCTGATGGATACTACTAGATTGCATGTATCTCATACAATAGATGATCTACAACAAAAGAAAATCATGGCAGTAATTGGGGGATTCGCAGGTGCAGATCAACATGGTAACATAACTACATTTGGAAGGGGTGGATCTGATTATACTGCTACAATTATTGCATCCAGTATCAAGGCAGATGAAGTTTGGTTAATGAGTGATGTAGATGGATTAATGACAACAGATCCAAAAATTGTAAAAAATGCGAAACTGATCAAGGAAGTATCATACATTGAAGCAATGGAGATGGCATTATTTGGTGCCAAGTATATTCATCCAAGAGCACTTGAGCCTCTGGTTGCAAAAAAAATTCCTTTACGTATACGAAATACGTTTAATGTTGACAATCCAGGTACCCTGGTAACTGCAACCCCGCAACCTGATACTCAAAAGACAGTCAAATGTGTTAGCACCATAAGACATACCGGATTAATTGATGTAAGAGGAGGAAGTATGGTTGGTGCACCGGGAACTGCTGCCACAATATTTTCCATACTTGCAAAGGAAGGCGTCAATATAATGATGATATCTCAAAGCCCATCAGAATCTTCTATATCTATAATAGTAAAGAAAAATGATTTGGACAAAGCAGTAAATTCACTTGAAATGAATCTGCTGGGAAAAATCATCAAAAAAGTTGATGTTACTGTAGACGTCTCAATAATTGCTCTCATAGGATCCGGAATGAGAGGAATTGCTGGAGTTGCCTCCAAGGTCTTTACTGCAGTAGCAAAAAAAGGTGTCAATGTTATAATGATTGCACAAGGTTCTTCTGAACTTAATATTGCATTTGTAGTAAAGGACTCTGACTGTAACGCTGCAGTACAAGCACTACATGACGAATTTAATCTTGGAAAATAAAGCCTGAATTATTTCTAAAAGCATATTTATCTAAATTGGATAATCATATCTTATGAATCGAATTTTACTTTTAGCTATTGTTGTTATCGTTGGAGGTTTGATAGCCTCAATATCATTATTCAATGATCAACTTGCCAATGCTGGTTCTACAAAAAAAATTCAATTTACTAAAACAATAACGTCTTCACAAGATCCAGGAATTGGGCATGGCAATGAACAAATGGCAATAATATTGCCACCTAACAAAGGTTCTATCTATCATGGCTCCATTACATACAGCTCCAGTACGCCAGTACAAGTTGTAATTTTACATCAAATTGACAAGACTGACTCTGAAGGTCAGCCAATCTGGACTGTAAATGGTAATACACTCTATGCTGTTACTACAATTGATCAAAATTCCAGTGGAGGAAGTTTAGATTTTACAGGATCTGCAATTGGCCTTCATTCTACAAACTCTAGTCAATTCACAGTAACTGCAAGTGTAGATGGATGGATACGAACAACTACTGATGTTGCTCCAGTGTCTGCCGTGATACCTACCACAAATAATACTCTCAAGATAGTATCAAGTACAACTCCAATACAGATACCGCTTCATGAAGGACTAGTTAATGGTAAAATCATGTATTATGTAATAACTGATTCAAGCAATATTCTTGTGGCAAATAACATTTCAGAGAAACAAAATTGGCAAGTTCAACTATCTCCCGCACTTGCGCATGTTCCTGTAATGTCATTTGGTAATATTTTCATATTTACCAATGGAATAACTGGAAACGGAACACGCGGATATCAAAATGATGTTCTATCATCTATTCCATCTGATAGCCAATACAGCCCATTGAATAAAGTAATTGAAGTATCTTGGAATGTAGGCCGAGGACCATTTATTCTAAATTCCACAAAAGCAATACTTGATGCAAATATGACTGGAAAAGTAAAACTAACTACAACTGATACAATTCTTAACACTCCTGCAATATCTTGGGATGGCGGTAATCTAGGTATAAGATCCGACAAGATATTGTCAGATCAGGTTGCATATGTAGGAGGACAATTACTTGATGTAAACACAAACAACATGACTGCTACATTTGTAGGACATAGAGGGTGGGGACCAGATGGAAGGACTGTCTACTATATTATTACCTCTGGGTCTCCACAAGGACCTGCACAAACAATGAAGATTCCAAATGTATCTGTGTTTTCTCTTCTTGGTTCATATGCAAGAGATGTCTATCATTTTGCCAATGGTATTCAAGGTGCAGGACCATTTGGATACCAAGAGGGAATTTCTAGTGTACAACTTGGAGACTCTAATTATAGCCCTATCTGTAAAATCTCAATAATAACATGGAAAGATCCCAAAACTGCCCAAGTCTTGGAGACCAAAAATGACGTTGATTTTGAAAAAACAAATGGCACAATTGATATTCAAGAAGCAACAGTTTCAGGCAAGAATTACATGCTTGATTGTCCTATTGTGAAAAGTCCATAGAATTATCAAAAGGGATAAATTTACTTTAAAAGCCTCCCAGAATGAATGACCGGCAAGCTGTTTATCGTTGGTGTAGGACCGGGACACCATGATCATATGACTTTTCGAGCAAAGCAGGCAATTGAGGAAAGTAATACCATTGTAGGATATGAGACATATGTCAATTTAGTTGAAGATCTAATTGAAGGAAAGGAGGTACACAGATATGCAATGACACAAGAAGTAGAGCGTGCTCATCAGTGTATTGATCTTGCCAAATCTGGAAAAATAGTCTCTCTTGTATCAAGTGGAGATCCTGGAATCTATGGAATGGCAGGACTAATCTATGAAATTTTGGCAGAGGAAGGGTGGGATAGAAAAGCTGGTCTAAGTGTAGAGATTGTACCAGGAGTTTCATCTCTTAATTCATGTGCTGCATTAGTTGGCTCACCACTTATGACCGATTTCGCAGTAGTTAGCATGAGTGATCTTCTTGTTCCTTGGGAGATTATAACAAAAAGAGTAGAAGCTGCAGCTCAAGGAGATTTTGTTATTGTCATATACAATCCAGCAAGTAAGAAAAGAATTCACCAATTACAAGATACAAGAAAACTGCTTCTAAAACACAGGTCTCCAAATACTCCAGTTGCAATTGTCAAGGGTGCATTTAGAGAATCTGAAGAAATTGTTCTAACAGATCTTGAGAACATGGAAGAACACAGTGACAAGCTTGGTATGATAACCACTGTAATAGTTGGAAATTCTTCTACTTTCAGATACAAAGACCTGATGATAAACCCGCGTGGTTATACCTCCAAATACAATATAGCAGAGCTACAGCAGACAAGAAAATAATATGGCATCAGTCCAGATAGGACTTACATTGCCACAAGGCTGGCTAGATGAGTTTCCTACCACAAATCCTCATGAACAATTCTCATTCTCAAAAAATGTTGCATTAACTGCAGAAAAACTTGGATTTGATGCAGGATATGTGTATGATCACTTTGTACCTCATCCGATAGATAACCGTACTGAAACTTTTTTTGAGGCCTATACACTTCTCTCGGCAATATCCTCTATAACATCAAAACTTCGAATAGGTCAGGTAGTTACCTGCAACTCTTATCGACACCCATCATTGCTGGCAAAAATGACTTCTACACTTGACGCAATAAGCAATGGCAGATTGGAATTTGGTATTGGAGCAGGATGGTTTGAATATGAATACAATGCATATGGCTATGATTTTAACGATCCAATTGCTAGAATAGAACAACTAGACGAATCTATTACCATAATCAAAAAAATGTGGCAAAATCAAAAATCAACCTTCAAAGGCAAACACTATTCAATAAAAAATGCAATTTGTCAGCCAAAACCAATACAGAAACCTCATCCTCCAATTATGGTAGGCGGTGCAGGAAAAAGACTCATGAAGGTTGCAGCAAAACATGCCACTAGATACAATCATCCTTTTGGCACTCCAGATATTTTAGAAGAGAAAATAAAACTATTACACGAAAATTGTAAATTAATAAAAAGAAATCCTGCAGAAATAGAGAATTCTGTATTGCTGAGAATATTGGTTGGAAAAGACAAAGATGATGTAAAAGATATTGTATCTAAGCTAAAAAAGAAAAATGAATCAATTGCAGAATTTGTTGTACGCTCAAAGGATAGCATTGCATTGGGTACCACAGATGAAGTGAGCAGCTATCTACATCAATACATGAAAATTGGAATAAGCTATTTTATTGTCAATTTTATAGGTGTATCAAAATCACTTGAGATGTTACATCTCTTTTCTAAAAAGGTAAGACCGACTCTCAAGTAGTTCTCTTTATTGCCTCTGAAAGCTCTTCTGTTAACACAATTTTCTCCCTGATGGGCCTTATTATGTCCGTGACGTACCTAGAAACTGTGGACTTTAGGTCCGATGGATGTAATTTTTTCTGTGCAAAATCGCTTTCTAAATCATGATAGCTTGTGTATATCACATTACCGCCAAATTTGGCTGGACGTTCCACTGTCATTTCATTGAACTCATGGAAAACAATATGTTTTGATATATCAAGCACCGGATTCTTCTCGACAATTCCCTCTGGACACCAAGCTTTTTTGAATTTTGAATTAATCTCTTCGTCTGTATCATGTACAAATATTCCAGAGGCAGATTTTGATTTGCTCATCTTGCTTGATATTATGTTAGAGTCTGAACCATCAGAGTTGGAACCACCAGAATTTGAGCCTACAGCTTCTGGTTCTCCAAGACCAGCAAGTATGTGATGATGAACAGCAACTGGAACCTTCCATTTCATCTTTGGAAAAATTTCTCTTACAAGCATGTGGATCTTTCTCTGATCCATTCCTGCATGAACTATATCCAAATCCATTGTATGAATATCTACAGCCTGCATTGGAGGATAGAAAAGCTGACCCAAATCAATTTTGTCTTTATCAGTACTCCTTCCCATTATTGTAAGTGAACGCATTGTTCTTTCAAGTGACATATTTTTTGAAAACTTGACAAGATCCATCCAATAGTCTTTTTTTGATTCATAAAGTTGTGAACCTTCTATAATCTCAACTCCAGGACAAAACATCTTGAATGCATCAGCATAATACTTGGACACCATTTTGATTTTTTCCCAGTCTCCTCCTAGTTTGTTGTTAAGATATGTGTGCCAATCTGCTAGAAATACAATGCAATGTACTCCAGCTTTGATAAAGTCATTTATCTTAAATCCTGTAAGTACAAGGCTTCCAAGGTGCATAAAACCAGAAATCTCAAGTCCAATGTAGTGCCTTGGATGAGAATTTGTATTAAATAGATTCAATAATTCTTCCTGAGTTACAACTTCTTCTGTGGGTTCTCTAGTTACCAGTCTGATTTTTTCTGTAACATCCATTCTAGTAAGATTCCAACCTGTATTCCTATAAATTTAAGCATCAAGCTCTTGAATCGATTTTCTTGGGCGCGTACTGAGATAAAACGCATGCGCACTTATCAAGAAGGCAGCAAGAAACATCTTTGCAGCAAATACCAAATTCCAAGGTCTGTGTGGATCTGGATACGCAATTGTGAGAGAATCAATATCTGGCGTACCTCCACTGATTAGACCTGCAGTAATTTGTGAGTTTAATAAAATAAAATTGTAAATTGTTTCATAGAGTGTTACTACTGCAAGTCCTAAAAGCATAAGCTGTACAGTAGCAAGCTTCCATTTGGATACAGTGACTGTTTTCTTCCAGCCTATTCGTGAAACACAATACCAACTGATGATTGCCGAGAAAAATAACCATGTTATCAACTTGGCAAAGTGTGGCGTAGGAAATTCTGTTTTAACTAGAACTTCACCCATTACATATGTGCCCTTGGTTAGCCATTCCTGGATCATAGCATAGAATCCAAATATGGTAATAGAACACATTATGAATGCGCTAACATAGAAAACATACAAGAATATCTTGTAACTTGGATCGTTTTCTTGCAAGTGAATCTTCATTTGATCACGGTGTATACCTCTAAAATATAAAAATTGGTTTTGATTCAGGAAGTTTAATTATGGTATAAAATTTTCTATTGTATTATTGAAAATTCCAATAAATGCACCAATCATCGAGAAAGATGAGATAAATGAAGTAAGTGCAGTATTGACTGAGAAATCTCTTACGTCTGCAGCAAATGCTGGCGGAAAACGAGTACAAGAATTTGAAAATCTTCTAGCTTCATATGTCAAGTCAAAGTATGCAATTGCAGTAAATTCGGGAACTGCTGCATTACAAGCTGCACTTTATGCTCTTGATGTAAAACAAGGCGACGAAGTCTTGATACCCTCTTTTACATTTGTAGCAACTGCCAACTCGATTTTATCAGTTGGAGCAAAGCCTGTATTTGTTGACATTCGACCAGAAAACTATACCATGGATCCCACTGATCTCAAAAAGAAAATAACAAAAAAATCTAAAGTAATAATGCCAGTACATTTGTATGGAAATTTTTCATACATGGATGAAATTTCTGAAATTGCAGATAAATACAATCTTGAGATAGTTGAAGATGCATGTCAATCTCTGGGAACTACCTACAAGAAGAAACAATCAGGAACATTTTCAAAAATGGGTTGTTTTAGCATGTATGCTGCCAAAGTTATGACTTCTGGAGAAGGAGGTGCGATTGTCACCGATGACAAAACCGTCTTTGAAAAATTACGCAAGATACGAAATCACGGAATGCTTCATGGTTATGACACAAGAATACTTGGATTGAATCTGCGACTACCTGAAATCTGTGCAGCTATAGCCAAAATCCAGATGAAAAAACTTCCAAAATTCTTAGAAAAGAGAAAAAGAAATGCTACCATTCTCAATGAGCTTTTATCTGATCTTAACATAATTCTGCCTCAAGAAAGAGACAGCGTCAAAGTAAATTGGTATCTGTATACCATTGCAACAAAAGATCGCAATAAAATAATAAAACAACTAAACCTGCAAGGAATAGGTGCAACTGCGTATTATCCCATACCTGTTCACGAGACCCCCTTTTACAAAAAAGACATCAAGCTTCCTCTCACAGAATGGGCTGCCAAATCAGTTCTTAGTCTACCAGTAAATCCACTTGTTACAGAAAATGACTTGCACCATATATCCAAGATACTGCATAAAATAATCAAATGAATCTGATTGAGGAAATTGCAGGAGAAATATGCAAAATTATACTTCCAATAGAGGAAAAAGTATTTTTTGGGAATTCCAAATCTAATATTGCTATTTGTACGCTATCAAGCATTACATTGTTGCGAGACATTTCCAAATCTACTAGCATAAATGATGTTGCAATAGTTGGAAGATTATTATCTGAGAATAAGGGCATTGATGCACTTGTAAGGTCTGTACTGTCAAACAAAAAAATTGATACTCTGATACTTTATGGCAAAGAAGTACTTGGACACAAATCTGGAGACTCACTTATCTGTCTGCACAAAAATGGTATTGATGACAATCACAGAATCATTGGTTCATCAAGCCCACATCCAATTTTGACACTCACAAAAAAACAAGTATCAGAATTTCAAAACCAAGTAAAAATCATCAACAAAATAGGAGAAACTAGCATCTCAAAATTAACAAGTATTGTTGAATCCCTAAAGAAAGTTCAGTAACCGTCTAACTGTCTCTGTTTGTTTATCTGATTCTTTTTTTGATATTCTTTTAGAATATCCTCTGGAGTCATGTTTAGCTCAAGAGATGCCTGAACCACAAAGTGCCAAATATCTATCAATTCTTCACGGGCCGCAGCCTCATTAAATGGTGTAGGTTTTTTCCACCATTTCCAATTTGTATTCATTTGAAGTTCCACCGCCTCGTGAATTATTGCAGTGCACAAGGCAGAGATCTTTCCCTGTGTATCTTTTGGATAACGTTCAAGATTCATCATCTTTTCAAGACCTTTCTGCATGTTGAAAATTGTGTCTAACTTGTCATCCATTGACTTGTTTTTTAATTTGGATATCTATAATCTTTGTCAGAAATGCACCATGGTCTTATACTTGTCAAATCTTTTCTTAATGTCTGATCTCTTTAATTCAGTTATTCCATATACTCCGTATTTTTCTACTGCAAATGAACCCATAATGTTTCCGTATACTGCAGCTTCTCTAATTGTAGACACCTTTGTACTGTTTTTACTAGCAAGGTATCCTATCATTCCTCCGGCAAAAGAATCCCCTGCTCCTGTTGGATCTACAATATCTTCCATTGAAAAGGCAGGTGACGGAAATATAACATCATCATAAAATAGCAAAGAGCCATGTTCGCCTTTTTTTATTATTACATATCTTGTACCCCATTCCATGATCTTTTTTGCAGCCTTGATCAGGTTGTGGGTCTTTGTAAGCAGTTTTGCTTCTTCATCATTGATAACCACAGAATCTACCGCACCCATCATCTTGATAACATCACTTCGTTTACTTGATATCCAAAATTCTATCGTATCACACATGGAGAACTTGGCATTACCAAATTCCTTCAAGATTTTTGTATTTTGGACTGGATCGTTGTTTGCAAGATATACAAACTCTGACTTACGATATTCTTCTGGAACAGTTGGCTTGAAATCCTTTAACACATTTAGTTCTGTTTTGTTTGTTGTACGTATGCTCAAAGTTGCATCATAGCTTCCATCATAATGAAAAGTCTTGCCTTTTGCATGAACCACTCCCTTGGTGTCAACAAAATTATCAAGGATTTTTTGATAGTTTTTTGGAAAGTCTTGTCCTACAACTCCAATAAGTCCAGGCTTGACAAAGAAACTTGCAGATATTGCGGCATAGGTTGCAGCTCCCCCTAATGCATTTTTGATAACCTTTCTGGGAGTTCTTATTGTATCATATGCTATTGAACCAAATACTGTAAGCATACTTTGCTGCTTTTAGGAACCGTGTATAAATTCTCTGGCTTCCTGTTCTGTGGGATAATATGTAAATGGTACATTAACTGAAATGATAGATATTCCATATTTGCTTGTCCCACTCAACTTTACTTTTGGGATGACATCATTGTTGTTATATTTATTCAGGACTGTATTATCTGCAGTAAATGGGGCAGATGAAGAAATCTTTCCCATGGATGGTATTACAAGTGGCTGCAAGGTCCCTGTACCTAGGTTTTCATCATTGATTGATATGACAAAATCTGTCTGTCCAACATTAATGGGCAATAATGAGGGATTTTGGAACTGAAGTGTCATATTGTATAACGAATTATTGTCATTTCTTTGTACCACCTTGCTCTCAAGTATGGAGATGCTCAGATGAGTGGCAGAAAGATATTGAGAATAGGCAAATATTCCTATTGCTGCTACCACACATACTGCTATTATGACTATTTTTGTACGTCTTTCCACAACAATAACCTGTCAAATTCCCTTTTAGTAGTATGCAGAAAAAAAATCCAAATAAGTTGTGTAATCTTTTTGATCAGTTTTCTAAGCTACTTAGAGCCAACAAAATAAATCAAGACAATCAGATTGAAAGTTACAAAATGGCTCGAATTAAAGTAAAATATGGTCAAAATGAAATAGAGATAGAATCAAAGGACTTCTATATTGATAATGAAAGCGTAGAGCAAGTCATATGCAATCTTGCTTCGTTTGTGAAGGATTCTACAAATAACAATGTTCAGTATGAATATTCCTATGATCAGGTACCACAAACGTCTGGAATACTCCATACACTTGAGGATGCAGAAGTCCATGAACCAGAATTTGTAAAACCCACGTATATTGGAAAAGACCAAATCAAAAGCAAGCTCGAAGTGCTAATTCGAGATGCATTTTTTGACCAACCAAGGACTGTGTCTGAAGTTGTTGCACAACTGCGAGAATATGGATGGTCTGCAGTACCACTGGATGTATCCAAAGTACTTACAAACATGGCATTTACACATGAACTCCAAAAGGATTTGAAGGAAAAGCGTAGCTACTATTCTGTAGTAAAGTTACTTCAAGTCAACTAATATTAAATCCACATTTTTCACACGAATCAAAAACATCACCCTCTAGGTGGTCAAAATGTGCTTTGCACTTGAGACATGTATGATGCATATCATAGTACCCATCCTTTTCAATCTCTCCAATACGTTTGGATGAAAGTTCCATGCTCCCGCATTTTATACAATGGCATCCGCATTGCATATGATTGACTAATTTTTTTACCATTAATATTCTAATTTAAAAAACTAGGTTCTAGGCTCTGACTTTCTTGCCTTTTTTCTTGTAATTACAAGCCATGCTATTCCAGCTGCAATGATTCCTCCAATTACAAGGTAAATCGTAGTGTTGTCATATGTACTAGGCTGTGTAGAGCCTGATATTACAGCAGAACTGCTTGAATTGGATTCTGAGCTTTGTCCGGGTGTAGTACCTTTTACCTGAACAGTTCCGCTCTTGTTAGGCTTGAATCCTATCCATGCATGTGTTGCATTGTTGTGGAAATCTTGGTGCAAGGTTGCGTTACCATTTATTGTAACAGTATATGGGCCAGATAGCAAATCCAATGGCATTATTACAGTAATTGGCACATTTGCCTTGTCTACATCAAATGAATATGTATTCAAAGATTGATCAAATACATACTTTCCAAGTCCTGAAACAGTTCTAACTCCTACTGCGTAATTCTTTCCTGCAGCTTGAACACTTTGAGTGGTTACTGGTTCGTTTGTAACATATTCAAGTGCAAACCCATTTCCATGTTGACCTAGTCCATGTTCTCCAAGATACACTGGTCTGTCATTTGCCCAAATTGTATCAATACCCTTTGGGAAATAAAATGCAGTAAAATCAGTATCTTGTGGTTCATAATAGTTCCATTTCCAAACACCATCAGTGTTTGTAACTACATTGACAAGATCATATTTTATCACAGTCATATTTCTCTGGGATGCATTCAAAACAATTGATAATGGTGACTTTTGAATTGAGGCATATTCCACGGATTTACCACTACTATCTGTGACAGTAAGATTTGCCATTTTGCCGTCCACTAGATCAACTTGAACTGGTGTAAAACCTGTTACAGTGTTATTTACTATGTGTGTCACATGCGCACTGCCATTTTCATCAATGCTTATCTTTATCACTTCGTGTGGGGCGGTGCCCATTGACACTTGACCAAATGCCTGTGATCCTAAAAGAGCTAGTAATATTGGTACGACAAGAAGGCTAAGCAGAATTTTCAATTCTTTTCCTACTCTGACACACTTATGCGAATAATCTTTGCTTCCTGGTGTGGGCAGTCATTTTTGTCCCTTGGGAGATTAACAATCTTGTCTGCCACATCCATTCCTTGCAGGACTTGGCCAAATACTGTGTATTGCTTATCCAGGAAGGTGCTATCTGTTGTTACTATGAAAAACTGTGAACCTGCACTATTTGGGTCCATTGCCCTTGCCATGGACACTATTCCTCTTAGGTGAGAACGAGAATTAAATTCAGCCTTTATGGTGTATCCTGGTCCACCCATACCCCAATTACTCTTATCTGATTTCTTTGTATTTGGGTCTCCTCCCTGAACCATAAAACCAGGAATTACACGGTGAAATAATGTTCCATCATAAAAGTTACTTTTTGCTAATTTTGAGAAATTTCTCACAGTTTCTGGGGCAATATTTGGAAATAATTCTAAGACCATATTACCGAAATTTGTCTCTATAGTTGCCTTTGGCACCTTTTGACAACTGATTTTTAATCATAAGAACTTTTCTCCACTATATTCCATGTGTAATGAATTACAATTCTGCAATTACCGTAATCAGTAAAATAAAAACATTAAACAACAAATTTTTGTTTGTAAATTTTTGTTAAATCAATAATTTTGTGATACAAACATGTAATCTTGTTTTTGTGTTACAAGTTATTTTTCAAATATCAAAAATTATTACCAAAAACATAGTAACAGTCTTATATAGAACATCTTGAGATTAAAATTCGTGAATCGTACTACTCAAAGCACAAGCATCAAACAAGCAATTAATGAATTGCTTGACAAAGGCTTTACAGATAAACAAGATATCTACTCTAAAGTAGTAGAAGAACTTGGGGTTCCAAGACCAACAGTAAGACGAGTAGCAAGAGACCTTCGCAATGAACTTCTGCAAAAAATAAAGATCCTACAATCTGAAGTTCCAGAAATGGAGATTGCTCAAGGTAAGACTACTCAAAGCGCAGAATAGCTTTTACCCCTTTTCATTTTTACAAAGTCCTTTTTTCTCCTGACAATCTGCATTACTATTTATATTCAGGTATCAGAGAGGTAAATTCATGGAACGTCAATATGACATACCTACAATCATGACGACTTGCCTTGCAGTTGCAATGTCTATCATGTATTTTGTAATGCCAGCTGCTACACAGCAGATATTCATAGTATTTGCTGTTATCTCATGGTTCCTAGTAGCTATATGCTGGTTGGCCCTTAAGAGTACTCAATATATGCACAGACTCGAAGGCCACGACCACGAAGAAAAAAAAAAGCTAACTAGTCACAGCAGCGGCCAAACCCTGCAAATGACATCAAACCAAATTAGTCAGGCCAAGTCCGAGCTAAATGCAGAATTAGATTCACTGAAAAGCTCGCTTAAGAATAAAGACGAAGAGATTGAAAACCTCAAGTCTGAGATATCTAATCTACATACACTTGTAGAGATTGAAAAATTAAAGGTAGACCTTGCTAACCTGAAGACTATGGCAGCAAAAGAAAGTGCTAAAAAGAAAAAGTAACTACTTGCAGTGTGGGCAAGAATGTTTGCCATGATTTTCTTTACATGATGGACAGCTTATTGCTCCACCGTAATGGCAATCGCATCTACATCCATCATTTAGTTTTTCTTCAGATATCAACTGATGTGAATATATGATGCGTCAACTTAATATTTAGATATACTTTTTCGTCTTTTCAACACTGCAACCACGCACAATCCATTGCAACAATTTTGTATTTCATCTTCTAACCTGAACAAACCTAGGATGCAGCGTAGCCTTTTGATATTTAAGAATTCAATAAAGTTACGCTTTACCAAAAGAGAGTACAAGCACAGGCTGAAAACATTCCTTAATTTTTATTTTTTTTCATTCAAAAGTCTTTTATCGCTTGCAATAATCCCATGTCGTAATCTAAGCGTCCTTCAGGATAGCAATTTAGCATCATTCCATTATCAATTTTATGAAAATTCCAGTTATCACACATTCTATCATATTCTAGTTTAGAGTTGTCAAACTTCCAACCAAAACCGTTTGCAATAGTACTATTTGGATACCCATGTCCTCTAACAAGTGTAACTGTGTTGTTCCAGTAGTCTATTGACACCTTTGCGTAGAGTGCGTTAGGGTACAAGTAGAGTACTTGGGGATGTTTTGTTATCGCATCAAACTCTCTTTGCGTTACATATTCATTGTGGAGCAAAATCACTTCATCGTATTGCTCTAATATCTTTGGATTTCTGTCAATGTCAATATCTGTTATGGTGTGATATCCAAGTGATTTTAGCACCTTGAGTCCATTGGAGCTGTCCATCAATGAATGTAGATCGTCATGTATCTTGACAGTAAGACATCTAGAACATTCTCCTCTATAATATGCATAAAACCCCCACTCTGAATACGCACTGGATGTAAGAACTGGAACCACTACTACAGACTTTTCTGTTTCATTGGTTATTGATACCATTTTTAATCTCTGGTTCATGTCGGATTCATAACTATCATCCATTTTTATCAAACCATTTTTTATCATGTATCTAACAGTACTGACAAAATCCTTGTCAGAAATTTTTCCAGCACCCCAATAGTATGCTATATCTTTGAATTCATATAATGATCTGTTTTGTGTACTATTGTCAAAAACAACTAGTTGGATTGGAATAATTTTCTTTTCTACTAGCCATGTTGTGCTATTGATAAATTCATTGTCTGAAATTTTTCCATCGTGCCACCATATTGCATCATGCTTTACCCATTGAGGCACCAAGTTTTTTCCATTGTCTGCTTCTGCCTTGTCAAGTGGTGCGAATAAAGTCAATACAAGAAAACTGGCAATGACCAGAGGCATGACGTGGATAATTATTTGAAAAGAACTTGCATTCATACGTATTCCTTAATATCTTATTTTTACTGTTTGTATAACTTTGATGAATTTTTGCATTTCTTGAAAAAACTGGATTCCCTTTTCTGTAATGACATAGGTACGATTTTTCTTATAGTCTGTAGATTCCATTAATCCGAAATCTACTAACTTTTGACATTTTTCAGTTGCAGTATAAT
>JAGWGS010000070.1 GCA_028867235.1 Nitrososphaerota archaeon
TCTTTCCCATGGCATCCATATTACAAGTAGAGCCAAAAGCAAGAAGAGCATTAGATATGCTCCTAATTGACAGAAGCAATGAATTCCGTGAATTAGCAAGTGCAATTGGGTACTCGACCAAGTTTGAGAACTGGGAGGAATTCATACTCAGATTCTGTCTAGAGTTTGAAGACTGTTTTAGCATGTGGTCAGAAAAACAAGAACATGGTAACCACAACAAAATCCACAAGTGTATGACCATAATGAGCCAGATAGGTCATGGAAAATCAAGCATAGAGCAGATGACAAAATTCCAGAACATGGCATACAGGATCGCCAAAGACTATGACGTAATATGTCAGAGGCTGTAATATCAAACAAGCGTAGTCTGGGTTTTATCAGACCATATTACAGGTTTCATATCAAGCGCCAGTCTTAGTTTGTTTGCAGTCTGTGGTGAGAATCCCTCATAGTGATTGTTTGCAAGAATTGCTGCAAACGATATACTGTCCTGGATTTTTACTAATTTTTCAATCCAGGACTTGATTTGATTTGTTCTGTCTTTATGGATTTTTCCAAACTGATTCTCTGGTATGGTCCTGTCGCCAATCAATCTCATGTAGATAAAGTCAGTTGTCAGAATATCATGTAACGGAACACTTGATACATCATTCCAAACAAGACAAAGATCATGATGTGAGAGAAATCGTATAGACGAGTCTGAAAACCAGGAATGATGTCGTCCCTCTATTGCATATCGGTAATTTTTTGGAAGATGGTTTACCATCTTTTCTAGATTTAATTTTGATTCTTCAAATGATAGAGATGGCGGAAGTTGGATTACAAGAATTTTCATTTTTGGTCGTAATGGAGTCATAGAATCAAGAAATTTGTCCAAGTATAGTCCAGGCCTTAATCTGTTTTCATGAGTTATGACTTGAGGAAGTTTGGCGGTGAATGTAAAATCATCAGGTGTATCTGTGAACCATTTTTGAGTTGTTATTCTAGTCGGAATTTTGTAAAATGTAGAATTTATTTCTGTTATGTCAAATGTGCTTGAATAATGTTTTAGATAGTTGGTGTCATGCATTGATTTTGGATAAAATGGTCCAACCCAGCCTTGATAACTCCATCCGGTGCAACCTATTTTGACGTTCATTATGTCATCAGTGTGAATTGTACCCTGTCATGGGTTTGATCTTTTTTCGTAGCAACACCACAAGTGTTACAGATACTAATGCCAGGATACCCGCTGTTGTAAATATCTGGATATACGACTGGGCTGATGGAAATTCACCTGCAATGCCAGGTATTGATTGACCATACATCTGTTGGAACATGCCAGCAACTGACGGCCCTAGAGATTGACCTACAAGCATTAGTAGTACTGCCATTCCAAGTGATATTCCCTCTGCCTTTTGTGGCGATGATACCAAAATAATGTTAAACCCACCAACAAATGCAAACGACAGTCCTACCGACAATACTCCAAGTGCAGAGGCAATCTCAAGCTCTGTTGCATGAAATGATAACAATGTGAAAAACCCTATTGTGCATACCACAGTGCCAATTGCAGTTAGTCTGAAATTTCCCACTTTGGATACAATAAATCCTGATGCGGCAGATACGACAAGTGACACTATCATAAATGGCAGTTGGACATTTGCGGTAGTTATTGCATCACCCCCAAATCCAAGGGGTTTTGGGCTTTGTATCAAAATAGGAATTGTCTGGTACACCATAAAGGTTGATACCCCTACTATCATGACAATAACATTAGTGGACAAGAATACCCTGTCTTTTAGTATAGCAAGATCTACAAGTGGATGTTTTGCCTTTTTTTCTTCCATAGCAAACAGTACAACTGAGACAGCAGCTGCTACAAAGTAGAACATAGAGTTGTAATTTCCAGTGTGAATTTCTTGCAGATATGATACTCCTGTTAGAAACAAGATAATGGTTACAGAAAGTATTATTGCACCTTTGATGTCAAGATAATGTTTTGAGTTGTTGTTTTGTATTTTTGGAACTATGATTAGCTTTGCCATCACTCCTGCTAGTAGCATTGCAATTGGAAATACCGAGAAAAATGTTGCATGCCAGCCAAATGAGGATATGATTCTAGCGCCAATTACTAGACCTATTACAGAGCCGCCGAAAAATGTTGAAGTAAATATGCCTTGAGCAATTGCAAGTTTTGACATTGGGAATATATCTCGTACAATTCCAAATGCAATTGGGAACATCGATATTCCAACTCCTTGTGCAATTCTTGCAAGTATCATGGTATCAAACGAGTTTGCAAATCCCCCTCCAAGTATTCCTGCACAGTATATCATCATGACTGCAAGTAAGACCTTTTTCTTACCATACATGTCAGAGAGCTTACCTGCAATTGGTGTCATTACCGCGCCTGCAATAAGATATGAGGATAAAATCCAAGAGGATACATTATATGATATTTGAAAATCTTTGATAAAATCAGGAATTGCCGGAAGTACCATGGTTTCGCCATACATGGTAACAAGCGCTAGGCTGCTGATTATTGCAAGTGCGAGCCAGGCAGACTTGTGTACTACAGGACTGTTGTTGTCAATTTGTGCCATGCGATACAATACGGTCTTGGAGTTGAGGTATTAAGCTGTGAGAATCTTTTGTACTAGACCAGAGGTTGAATTTATGGTACAGAAAACATGTTTATCTATTAAGAATTGTGAGAAATTCTGTTATTGGTTCACTTTGTATTGTATGTTGAAGTTCACTGTTGATTTTGTCGATGACCACATTGCGCGCACTGCCAAAGTAATCGGTTAGCGTCCTTTTGAGATATTGTGGATGTTCGTAGCAATCAGAGGAGAGTAATCGTATTTGCTTTTCATGATGATATTATTTTTTCTTAATCCTGCCAATCTCCGATAACCCTAGTGCATAATGTATGTGAATACAATCATGTTCGTCATTTGTGCAGTGTAGTTTACCATCCTTGAAAAATATCTCGACAATTTTTTTAATTTTATTGTCTCTCAAGATTATGGTATCCCCTGAGGATATCTTTTCAACATATGGAGCATAATTTTGGATAAAAGACTCTCGCTCCATATTTTGAGATATAATGCCATTGACGTAGTCTACAAGTGTAATCCCCTTTTGGGCTGCTTTTGATTTAGCTTTCTCATATACCTCATCTTCTATTGCTACAGTTGGCTTGCGTCTGTATCCTGGATTTGACATGTCTTTGACATGTCTTTTTTGATGCTCCTGAATATACGTTAACTGGTCAAATGGACTATAGCACATAGTCTGTTTGGAAATATTTATTACGTCTTGATAACATGCTATTGACATGTCATCAACAGGTTCCCAGCGGATCAAAGAACAAAAGCGAGACCGTACAACATTACAGTATGATAAAACAACATCCAAGATGTTATACTATGATGCCAAGTTTCATGGAAGATCCAAGGTACAACAGTTGCGTGAGCTTGTCAAGGCAGACATTCAGAGATACAATATTGCAATTCCGGCAAGAGATTCCTTTGGATACATGGAGGGGTTGTCATGAAAAGACTGGCTCTTGGAGCATTGATATCATTAGGTGTAATGATGATTTTATCAGGTAATTCGTATGCTACAAACCAAGACAAGACAGTATGTGTGTACGAGCCAATGGATCTGTTCATGGATGGAAGTTTATCCGCATTGATATCAGATGAAGTCAATCAACATGGCATAAATGTAAAACAAGTCCGAATAGTGGATCAGATACTTGGTAAAACTACGGATTGTTCATATGTGATAAAAATAGATCGTGCAATAAATCAGAATTATGCATACACAGATCACACCGTTAAATATACGATATCTGGAAATGTTGCAACTATATTTACATACAAAACTGCGGCTGTCTTTAGTCCATCCTCTGGAGGTGGAAATGGAAACGCTCCAGCTGGTGATAATGGACATCCTGCAAGTACAGGAGGATCTAACTTCAAGCCCATGACAAATTGGGGCTGTGAGCTGATGGCACAGGCAACGGCGCATTATGATGATTACCATGCTGGATCCATTGTTTCGACACAATACTGTGATCCATACATGGGCGAGAACACTAGTCATAGAATGGGTGAATTACCATACAACGTGATACGAAATTCAGTTGATTTGGCGTTGAAGAGTTTAGGGGTATAGAGTCATCCAAATATTCATGGAAAGATTGAATGTATGAAAAAATTTTCAATCTTGAGGATTTCTGAGGATTGTGCAAGGCTTCTAAAATCACAGAATACAATATTGGCAATAGTTTTGATAGCATGCATTGCGATTTTACCTGCTTTTGCACAGATACCAAGCCCAACTCTCAATTCTACATATTTAGTACAATTTAACGGTACAACATACTCTGTACCATACATCATCAAAGGAGGAACAATATCTAACATGAATATTCTGACACCTCAGTACATGTTAGAAATTACACTCAATACTAATTCCGATGGCAACATCACCATCAGTCTACCAAGAACAATGATTGATGCAAAGCAAGGAAATGTTGATGCAAAATTTGGCGTTTTGATAAATGGTAACCAAGTCACACAATTTGGTGAGACTATAAATCAAGACACACGAATACTCAATATTACATTTCACAATGGGGATTCCAAGATTGACATAGTAGGCACGCAAGCAGTTGGTGCTATAACACCAAAACAATACAGAACCTGTCCAGACTGCCCTGATAACAATAGCATAGGTCAACAGACACCACCATTATTATTGACAGTGGCAACTGACAAACCAGTTTATGATCACAATTCACAAATTATGATCACAGGACATGTTGTTAATCCATACCCAGGACAAAATGTAAATATAAAAATAACTAGCCCATCAGATAATGTTGTATTAGTAGCAAACCCATCTCTTGATGAAAATAATGACTATCATACAACTGCAAGTACTGTAGGAAACATGTGGTTTGAAAATGGACCATATGAAATAATTGTACAATATGGAGATGAATCAACACGGACCAACTCTACATTTTTCCAACTTGTAGGTCCAGCACCTCAAATTGCACCTGTCATAGTCACAGTTTCAACTGACAAACCCACATATCACCATGGTGACAAAATTTTCATATCAGGTACTGTCGCACGAGATCTCAACGTACCAGTATTTGTAAAAGTATTAGATCCTCTACAACATATTTTATTTATAACTCAGGTTAGTCTAAACCAAGACAAGACATTTTCTACAAATGTCACAGGTACTTGGAATTCTACAGGAATGTATTCCATATATGTAAATTATGAAAAAGGCAATGCAGATAGATTCTTCCAATTCATTGGTAACAACAACACATCATCTTCTGCCATAACTCCAACCCAAAATTATCTAAAAAATATTCCAGTAGCACAATCCAATCAGACAATTGCAGCTGAGATTGATGTCGGTCGTGATAATGCACAGACTAGATCAATTGATAATTCTGTTCAGGTCAAAACCACTAGAAATACTCCAGATTCATTTGGAGTACAAGTAAGTGCAACAAACCAAACAGGTCCCAAAGTCATTGTATTTAATATCAATGCTACTACAATAAATGTCAAAAATCTGAAAGATTTGGGTGTAATGTACGACGGTAAACCAATTGCACCAGCACCAAATATGGATGCAATATTACATGCTAAACCAACTGATGAGCCAAGCTTTGCAATTATTGTTACTCAGAATGGAGTCCAGGTACTTGTTTTAATACCACATTTTTCAACCCATACAATAACAATTACAAATATGACTAGGGTCATTCCGGCAGTACCAGAATTTGGCCCTGTTGCAGGATTTGTGATTGTTGTATCAATGATCGTATGCATGATAATGTCTAGAAGATTAGTAATTGATAGAGTCTATTCTTAAATTCCAGTCAATACAACCCAACATAGGATTACTGTCAAATCCCACTTGAAATTCATAATGACTTGAATTTTTTTATTGCTTCCCTTGTCAATCTCTCCTTTTCTTCCTCAGATATTGAGGTTGGATCTTCTGAAGCAAGGGCCTTGTTGTATTCATCTTCAGTGTTGGATTTCATTCTCTTTTTTTCTTCCATGGAATAACTATCAAACTAGTTTCCTATTATATTTATCAAAATAAGAAAGATATTGTTTTTGGGACAGGCATAAAAAAAGAAGAAAAAGAGATAAGTCAATCTCAGGGGTTTATTTTTATTCCCAGTCCAGAGCTGCATCCACCATCACCTTGAATAGAAAATGCCACAGGTGCTCCAGAGAGTGAACCTGTAAACGTAGAGTTTCTCTCATTTACAGTCAGTGTATTTCCCTGTATTGATATTCCAGCAGTAGTATCATCAGATACACCAGCTATGCATGCATCACTGCTTCCAGTTCCCTGAGCAAGCAGCACATTATGTGCGTGCCAACCATTAGGATTCTGATTAGAGTCTCGTGCCCCATTGTGAGTGGTTACTGCAAATGCAGTGTTTGGACCACCACTATAGATCCATGCAAATCCTCCAAGCACAGATGTGTGTTTTGGAATAATATCTGCTGCAGTCAATGTCAGTTTTGTAGTCTGACTATTTTGTGGTACTACAGAACCAGAAGTTACTTTCTGCCACGATGCAAAGCTTGTTGCCATTGCAGGTGCCATGACAGATGCAGTCAATGCAAGTATTGCAATTGCTGCAATTATTTTCTTTGAAGTCATTATTTAGATTTCTTAAGATTTAGTATTTATCTATTGATAATTGTAAAAAATAATTTTTGTGATTTTTTGATATCTCAAATTATAATAAAGAAAATTTATTGTTTAATTTGAAAAAACCGGAAATTTTACATGACATGTTTTATAATACAAACCTGAAAGGTGTACAGTAAAACACCATTCTCAGAAAATGAGATTATC
>JAGWGS010000071.1 GCA_028867235.1 Nitrososphaerota archaeon
TAATGTCCTGTATGCTGATGTCTTTGTCTCATTAAACTTGGCAAGATTCTGATCGTCTGCTACGATATATGTCTCATCTGTACCGTCAGATTTTTTCGAGTCTATCATGTCTCTTGGGAGTTGAATTGACAGAACCCCTGGACTGTTTGCTCTTATGTTCACATTAAGGGAGAATGTATCCTGGTTTATGCCAGCTGTTAGTATCTGGCCACCAATTATCTTGTAACTGATTGTCGATGTCGTGTTTATCACCGAAACAAATCCCTGGGATTGCTGTGGTACAAATGGAGGTGGTGAGGGATTTTGATTGGTATTCTGTGATGGTACTGTGACTGATACTTGAGATGAAGGCTTGCTGATTCCTGCATTACTTATTGATGACACTCTGAAATAATACGATATTCCTGGCTGTAGCCATGATTTCCCAAATGATGTCTGGACTCCCGTGTTTGCCGTGTCTGTGACCCACGTGCCTGATTGTCCTGTCATTGATTCTACCTTGTACCCTGTCACAGGAAGCTTTCCGTTATTTGATGGTGCAATCCATGTTACTTGTACGCTGCTTGACGTGATCATTGTAGCACTAAGTCCGGTGGGTGGATCTGGCAGTGTCTGACCCTGCGTTGGTGTCTGTGTTGAAGTCTGACTAGA
Source organism: Nitrososphaerota archaeon (assembly GCA_028867235.1). Lineage (GTDB taxonomy): Archaea > Thermoproteota > Nitrososphaeria > Nitrososphaerales > Nitrosopumilaceae > Nitrosotalea. The sequence goes on from JAGWGS010000071.1 coordinate 652, forward strand.
ATCTGGCGATGTCGATGTACTTGTAGGAGTGACAGTTGCAGGTGGGGAAGGATTTGTTTGAGAGCCTCCTGACAGCTGGGCTGATACAACAAAATTGTATGTTTTGCCAGTTGTAAGACCTGATACTGTGTAACTAGTGGTACTTCCTTGAATTGAATCATCTATTGGAAGCATGTTTCCATTTATCACTTGATCAATTGTATATCCGCTGATTATCTGACCATATGTCTGTGATGGTGCAATCCATGATATCTTTGCACTAGTCGGTGATATTGCAATTGCTGTTGTTATTATCGGAGTCGTGGTATCTCGCGGTGTCACAGTTACACTGTTTGACGGACTGCCTACTCCTAGTGAGTTTATTGCACTGACACGATATGTGTAGCTTGTACCTGTAACAAGTTTGCTATGTGTATATGCAGTATTTGATGTTCCAGTGTTTGCTACAAGTACGATAAAGTTTGATGTCCCGTTGGAGTATTCTATCTTGTAACCTGTGATTGGCGTCCCACCATTATTTGATGGTGCAATCCATGACAAGCTTACACTTGTAGCAGAAGCCGGATTTGCACTAAGTGTTGGAGAATCCGGAACTGTGTTTACCGCAACAGGTGTTGCTGATGCAATATTTGATGAATTACTAATTCCTATCGAGTTTATAGCAAAGACTCTGTATGTGTATGTGTGACCTGTCTGCAGGCCTGTGTGAGAGTATGCTGTAAATGAGCTGCCTGAATTTGCAACAAGATTTGTGAAGTTTCCAGAATCTAATTGGTAATCTATCTTGTAGCCTGTTACTGGAGGACCTCCATTTGATATCGGTGCACTCCATGATAGATTTATCTGGGTTGAAGAATAAATTGCAGCGCCAAGATTCTGTGGTGGGTTCGGAACAATATGTTGAGGTGGTGCAGAACTGCTTGTTGGCGTAGCGCTCTGCTCAGGAGTAGGACTTCCTTTGCCTGCAGAATTTATCGCAAAGACTCGATAAAGATATGTTTTTCCAGTTGCAACGTTAGTATGAGTATAATTTGTAGCATTTCCTAGCGTGACAAGTGTAGTATCTGACGGATTTGGAACCATTCTGTAATCAATTTCATATCCTGTAATTGGTGCACCGCCGTTATTCTGTGGAGGACTCCATGCAAGAAAAACACTTGTTGGTGATACGGGTGTTGCAGTAAATCCTGTTGGTACATCTGGGACATTTGCGGTCTGTGCGTATGACTGACCTGCAAAAAACAAAGTTCCAGATAAAACAATCATCTGCAATATCATAAAGTTTGTAAAATTATTCTTCAAATTGGCTGTGTTCATTTTTTACAAATTGTTGTATGTTTCATTATTCATAAGTTGTATTGGGAAGTATTTTGAATCCATATATGAAAAGAATCTTGACAAAATCACTTACAAGGTTTTTTTTATCTAGTATTTCTTTTTTAGTTCATTGTATTCGTCTTGGGATGTCTTTTTTGTTTTTGATCCTGGCTTGTTTCTTGGCTTTGATCTAACCATACAGTTACAACAGTTACAATACAGATCGACTGTTTCATCTGTTACAGGCCTGTCTTCTCTATCATGGCATGCCTCTCTTGACATAAAGACACCACATATCTGACAACGTACCTGGCCTGATAAATAACGACTAGATCCATCCCTTGGCTTTCTTACCTTGTATTCCTTGCATAATTCTCTACACGTGCCTCTGTCTTTATGCATGGACAATTTTCGATACAGAAGAATAAATTCCCATGCATTTGCTATCTGGCTGTAAAGCAATTATTTTGTACATGTTTGTTTATCCAGAGGAATCTGTTGGTTTATTGACTAATTCATAAACTACTTGCTGATGATACGCATGCCTTTTATCGCTTTGGCGACTCATCTGGATTGTAACAAATGATAAGAAAATTCAGCTCACACAGTCATCCTAAAACAAAGATACTCATACTTGGAGGAGGCTTTGCAGGAAGTAATATCCTCCGGGAGATGCAAAAACAACAGCGTGACGATGTTGAAATAACTCTGGTAAGTCAAGACAACTTTTTTCTTTTCACTCCCATGCTTCCCGAGGTCTCATCAGGAATGCTTCATGCCAGTGACATCACTACCCCAATCAGATCTTTTTGCAAGACTGCCAATTTTTGTCATGCAAAAATTACATCAATTGATTTACAAAACAGGAATGTATCTCTGATTAGAATATTTGATGAAAAAGAGACTACACTTGAATATGATTATCTAGTACTAGCACTTGGGAGCAAAGATAATTTCTTTGGAAATGTCAACATTGAAAATTTTGCATTTACAATCAAGACTTTGGAGGATGCAATAGCGATTCGAAATCACATCATCAGCGTACTAGAGTGTGCAGACCAAGAGAAAGATCAAATCTTGCAAGAACAATTACTGAGATTTGTGATAGTTGGTGGAGGTTTTGCGGGTGTGGAAATTGCAACAGAGATACACCATTTCTTACATGATGCAACAAAAAACTATTACAAAAATATTGACCCAAAAAAAATTAAAACAATAATCATCTCTGCAAGGGATGGAATTTTACCTGAGGTTGGAGATGATCTTGGAAAATTTGCCTTGGAATACGTACAAAAGTCAGGAATTGAGGTGTATGTCAACACAAAAGCCCTCGATGCAGGCGAAAACCATGTTCTATTAAGTGATAATACTATAATCCCATGTGCAACACTTGTCTGGGCAGGTGGAGTTACAGTTGACCCGCTGATAGCATCTCTTAAATGCGAACACGGTCAATCTGGTAGACTCGTTGTAGACCAGTACCTCAGACTAAAAGATAACACACATGTCTTTGCATTGGGGGATTGTGCGCATTTGGTTGATGCTAAAAACAACCTAGTCTATCCTACAACTGCACAAATAGCAATAAGACAAGCAAAACTAGTCTCTGACAACTTGTTTGCAGAGATTACGGGGAATGCTAATCTGGTAAAACCGTTTGAATATCATAACAAAGGTGTGATGGCAACCATTGGAAAAAGAACTGGCGTCGCATTGCTAAATGGAAGGCAGGTGCATGGATTTCCAGCATGGCTTTTGTGGAGAACCTTTTATTGGTTGCATCTTCCTACTAGAGAAAAGAAACTCAAGGTGGGATTTGACTGGATACTTGGAACAATCTTTAGGGCTGATATCATGACGGTGGGATTTATCAAGAAAAAGACGCTCTCAAGACTTGAGACTCCAATCTACTCTGCAATAGAAAGAACGATAGATGAGTCACAAAATGTTTCATATTTGTAAATTCTCCAGTACCTAATTGAGTCCACTAACTTATTGAAACCAAGGAAAGTGTTCTTTCTCTTCTTCCTTTGGAAACTCGTCAATTATTGCTTGCCCGATTTCACTGTGGTTGTATGTTAGATGGCGGAGAAATTTCTGTGAATTATCCTCCGTGGGAAAACCTTCCTTGATCTCTTTTATCATTTCCTTGCATTCTTTGCATGGATTAAATTCAATGTAAAATTTCATTTTCTCTTCTCCGTGGTATTATCTGATTTGTTGTTATTAGTTGACTGGGGATTGTAAAACTCAGTCACACCATCTCATATATGGAATAGATTATTTATCCTTTAAATTCAAGGATTTATCTGATGACATTTCGAATTCTGGGAGTAGGTTCTAGTCTACGTAGTAAGGCATCTAGTACTATTTCCTTGTCTATGGCACTTGATATTGCAAAAAAGTATGGTACTGAGACCCGTCTGCTTGACCTCAAACAAACCAAATTACCACTGTATGATCCTACTGAAAACCAATCTCTCCCTGAAATACTAAAAGTCAAAGATGATGTAGATTGGTCAGATGCATTGATACTCTCAACTCCTGATTATCACGGTTCAATGTCTGGTGCTATGAAGAACTTTCTTGATTATTTCTGGGCGGAATTTGCAGGAAAAACTTTTGGATACATCTGCGCTTCTCATGAAAAGGGCCTCACTGCAATGGATCAAATGCGAACTGCAGTAAGACAATGTTATGGATGGAGCATGCCATATGGGGTATCTGTAAGTGACAGTGATGATTTTACCGATGGAAAAATGACTCCAAAACTTGAATCTCGTCTTGAGATGCTGGCACGGGATCTGGTTGTATATGGACAGGTATTAAGAAAACAATTTCTAAATGACATAGGTGGAACAGAAAATACATTTGCATCACGATATAAAAAATCATAAAAATTTCTTTTCTTAAGATTTATTAGAAATGGAATTAGAACACTAGACATGTTGTTTGGAATATTTGCAGTGCACAGCCCTGATCTATGTCCATTAAACAACAGTCGCAGCAAGAAAACATTTCTTGAAATTAAAGGAAAACTCAAATCTGCGCAAAAAAAATTCGGTATCAAAAAGATGCTTGGATTCTACATGTCAGTGCTTGAGCATGAATGGATAATAATTCTGGATGCAAAAAGTGCCCATGATATAGAACAGATGTGCATTGCAGTAGGAATATCTTCAACAAGTACAGTAAAAATTGTACCAATAAACGACTTTAATGACGTGATTGCACGCATAAAATAGTCTTCAAATATTTGGTATATTGTACTGGACTGACTCTTTTTATTATTACTTTTATTTTTTGTAGAATTTTTTCAATGCACAAGTCATGTTGTTCTGAAGTCTCTTATCTCCTACATTTGGTATGATGTTGTTTGTATGTAATTTGTGTCTTGGAATGGTATTTGCAACTGCAACTGCTGCAGTATAGAGTATCTTTACATCTATCTTTGATATCTGATGATCTAGTATTGCTCTCATCAGATAGGGAAAGACCAACGCATTGTTTACTCTGTTGTGAAACTGATAACTTCCGGTAGCAACAATTTTTGCCCCTGATTTTTTTGCAATTACTGGATTTATCTCAGGCTGTGGATTGGTAAGGGCAAAAACTATTGAGTCTCTTGCCATCTTTGATATCATCTCACCTGTCACCAAATTTTGTATTCCTGAAACACCTATGAACACATCTGCGTCAACCATGACTTCTTCAAGGGAACCTCTTGTTCTTTTTTGATTGGTACTTGCAGAAATCTCCTTTTTGTATTTAGTCATGTTCTCTTTTCTTCCTTTGTATATTGCACCTGTAGAATCTGTCACAATCATATTTTTACATCCTGCAAACCGTAGCAACTCTGCAATCCCAATCCCTGCAGATCCTGCACCTGCTATGATTATCTTTGATGTTGCTAGAGATTTTTTCACAACTCTTGACGCATTAAGAAGTGCTGCAAGAGCCACTACTGATGTACCATGTCTGTCATCATGAAAAACAGGAATTGGTATTCTTTTTTCTAATTCTTTTGAAATATCTAAAACCTTGGGTGACTCTATGTCTTCTAGATTAATTGCTCCAAATGATGGTTCAATTGCCGTTATTGTATCAATTATCTTGTCCTTGTCTGTTGTATCAAGACATATTGGAAATGCAGTGATTCCGGCATATTGTTTGTATAGTATTGCCTTTCCCTCCATCACCGGCATTGCAGCGTATGGACCAATGTTTCCTAGTCCTAAAATTCTTGTACCGTCTGTTACTATTGCAACATTGTTTCTCTTAGATGTAAGTATGAATTTTTTCTCTGGGTGATCGTGTACTTCTTTTGAGACTGCTGCAACTCCTGGAGTATAGATAAGCTGAATTTCTTTTGTACTAAGTTTGTGCATTCTTCGTCCAAGTAATATTGTACCTCTTAGTTTCTCATGAAATTCTATTGATTTTTTACCAATCTCTTGTGTTGATGTCATGGTTTTACTCTGTCAAGCTTGCTATTAACAATTAGTGATAAAAAATCACAAATTAGCCTACATCTAAATTATGTTTATAAAAAATTCCAATTGGGGAAAAAAAGTCCGTCTCATCTATTGGATTTTATTTCTTCTTTGCTTTTGCTTTACTTTTTGATTTTGCTTTTGGTTTTGCTTTAGCTTTTGCCATTGTTATTGGCCCCATGTTGTATGTATTAAGCATAGTGAAATCTATAAGATCTCAAGAAAACTAGATGCAAAACAACTTTCAAGCATTTTTATGGAGTGATATGTACCCATAGGGTAGAAGGAGGTGCAACGATGAGTTACAACGAACGAGGTTCATACGGTGGACGATCAGGAGGATACGGCGGCGGTCGAAGATTTGGCGGTGGCGGTAGAAGTTTTGATAACAGTCCAAAACCAGTAGAAAC
>JAGWGS010000072.1 GCA_028867235.1 Nitrososphaerota archaeon
GTCAACCAGTCTTTTTACTGCCACGGAGTCATGACCGGATGCATCAATGACCATCTTGGACTCTAATGCTACTGGATCCACACAGGTAATGTTTCTTGGAAGTGCCGATACTGGCATCCAGTTAACAACAACGCCTGAAACACGGCCGTTTTTCAAAACTAGATCATCAAATTTAGTTAATTGCAAAAACTTGACACCTGCATCACATGTTGATGCTATTAATTTTGATACCGCATGTGGACCGGGTGTCAAAAACAAGCCCTCTGAAATTTGCTTGTACGGAATACCCAACTCATCCCAAACTTTTTGGGCAGGCGCTCTAACTGTTACTGGGTTCATCATATATCCTCCTAACCAATACCCTCCTCCTAGGTAGTTGTTCTGCTCTATTACAAGCACCTTGAATCCCATTAATGCAAGCTCTCTACTTGCGGTAAGACCTGCAGGCCCTGCTCCTATCACTAGAACGTCACAATCTGATCTATCAATTAACACTGAATGAAACTCGTTAGCAATAGCTCGTGTAATATCAACTTCTCTTGAATCTGCAAAAATCTTTGGTGCCTCATCATCTCTTAGAGTTGCTTTTTGCATGAAAAATTATCCTTTGTTTATCACATTAATAGTTTGCTCAGTTTGTAAACGCATCTTCAAATGATTTTATGCACTCTCTTATGTGCATCTTCTTTGGTGGGTTTTTGAATGCATATGCCGAGATTATGTCTGATTTTGTAAAGTCTTTGTTTGTAGTAACCTTTTTTGCTGCTCTTAATGCATCAACTATGACATTACACCCATTTGTACTGTCATTTGTTCTAAGGGAAAGATCTAATTCCACCGGGGAACCTAGAAAACCTCTTGCTTCCATCCAATAATAGCTGACTCGGGAATCGCCTAACTGTTCTGCATATTCTGTAGTGCCAGCTGTTGACATGAATGGAATTGGAGATTCTATTGCAATTGATTCTGTCTTTATCTGTCGTTTTCTTTCTCTTGTTTCTTCTGCCATTGTATTTTGGGTATCTTGATTGCCTCCAACGTCAAGTTGGTATGCCTTGCGTAACAAGATGCCTCTGCTTGCCATGAAATCTATCATGCCTCTGTGAAACGCAGTACCTCCAAACTGGCTCATAAGATCATCTCCTAATATCATGGTGCCTTTTGATTCAAAATCTTTTCTTGTCTTGTCTGTAGCAGTTTTTGCAGCGGTTGCATTAAAAAAGGAGCATCCTGCCTCTAGTGCGGCTTTGGCATATTTCTCACTACTTTTTTCCATTCCTGATGAGATCAAGTTTACAAGAAAATCCGGTTTTATTTTTTTTAGTGAATTTACAAATTCGTCATAGCTTGATGATTTTGCCTGTCCATTTTGTGAAATATGTGGAGGCACAACATCATCTAATATTCCTGGCTGTACTGTAAGATTACTAAAATCTGATTTGGAATTTTTTACTATGTTGCTTATGCTTTTTCCAACCTTTGACGCATCAATATCATATACTGCAGAAATTACAAAGTCGTTTAATGTCAGTCCACCTATCTTGGGATGCCACAAGCCCTCTGTAGAGTTTTTGTAGAATTCTAAACCCTTTACTAGTGTAGTGGAGACATTACCTACACCGACTAGTGCAAGACTAATCTTATTTGACACGTTGTTTTTTCTTGGAGGTCAGGATTTAACTCTTTTCTGAATACATCTGATTTTTGCTCACAAAAAGAATATGATGGAATGATCTTTCAAAATAAGGGTCAAAATGATACCTAAAGAAGATGGATGGTTACATAAAATGGTTTTATTGATTTTCTAAAGAAAGGGTAAAACTCTGTATTGTTATTATGCATCAACTTGAGTGATTATTGACAAAATTGGTCAATAAAGAACTACATCTAAGCAGCTTAGAAGAATTAAAAAATTAAGAAACTAGCGGCTGCAACATAAAATAACGCTTATTTCATTCAATTGGTTTTAAAGAAAACAGGCAAAAATTACCAAGTAAAATTCTACATGAACATTTTTCTATCGCAATACAAAATTTATATGCGTTCCAAAGGTTAGCTACGATAATTGAGTAATACCAACCTGAGCCAATCTAAACCTGATACTGCACCAAAGCACAAGATAAACTGGGGAAGATTAGAAGAGGCAGAAAGATTTGCAGAGATGACTAAACTCTTCAGACAGGGGCTTATCACTCGTGATGATTTTAGACGATTCCGTTTACAACATGGTGCCTATGGTAGCAGAATGACTGATGATTATAGTATGATTAGATTAAAGCTACCTGCAGGGGAGGTATATCCGGAACAGATAGAAAGAATTGCAGACCTGAGTGAACAATTCTCTATAGGTAGTGCACATGTATCCACAAGACAAAACTTTCAACTTCACTGGGTTGCTCTAGAAGATGTCTCTGAAGTTCTACGAGGTCTTGCAGAAGTAGGAATTACAACAAGAGAGGCATGTGGAAACTCTGTACGAAGTATAATGTGCAGTCCTCTTGCTGGGGTTTGTCCAGATGAAGCCTTTGATCCTACTCCGTACGCAGTTGGTGCAACAAAGTTTCTACTACGAAATCCTTTGAGCCAATCACTTCCAAGAAAATTTAAGATTAATTTTACTTGCTGTGAAAAACACGGGATGGCAAGAATGGTTGACATTGGTTTGATTCCACTACAAATAGAAGAGAATGGAAATCTACAACGAGGATTCAAAATATTTCTTGGTGGTGGACTGGGTGCACAATCATTTGTAGGCCATCAACTGGAGCCGTTCACATCCGAAGATGAATTACTATACACCATTGTATCAGTAATTAGGATATTTGACAGACTGGGTAATAGAGATAACATGGCAAGGGCAAGAATGCGTTATTTGGTAAACGACATGGGATGGGAAAGATTTCAAAATTTGGTACTAAAAGAGAGAGCAATGATAAAGATGTTGCTCTCAGTTATAGTAAAACTGGATGTTGATAAGACACCAGAAGTGCTAAGAAAGATATCAATTAGTTCTGAGATTCCTTCAGTTTCACAAGGGTATGCAAGATGGGTAAAGTCCAATACTTTCAAGCAAAAACAATCTGGATTTAGTACTGCATTTCTTACACTCGAGTCTGGTGATGTTACATCAAACCAACTACGAGCAATAGCAGAGATAGCAAGAGAATTTACATCTGATGGCCAGATAAGAAATGGCTTCACACAAGATATTGTATTTCGATGGATACGAGACGAAGATCTCCCAAGATTATATTCAAAACTCTTAGAGGTAGGCCTTGCAAATCCTGGTGCACTAACAATGGCATCAGTTGTTGGTTGTTCTGGAACTACATCGTGTAACTTGGCATTGACAAATTCCCATAGGCTTGCAAAAGAGGTACAAAGAAAATTCATTGAACTTAAAATTGATGAAGATGACGACCTTCGAAACTCTACAATAAAGATAAGCGGATGCCCCAATTCTTGTGGACAGCATGAAATTGCAACAATTGGTTTCTATGGTGGTGGAGGAAGATTAGGTAAAGAGATGTATCCGTTGTATACCATGTCGCTGGGAGGAAGATCTGACGAGAACACCACACTTGGTCATACATGTACAAAGGTTCCTGCAAAACGAATAATTCAAACAATTCTAAAAATAGTTGAAATATTCAAATCTGAGAAAAAATCAGGTGAGACTTTGGATTTGTGGATACGTAGAATCGTAGAAGGAAATGGAGGACCTAATGTCAAATCAATTGATGATATCAAAGAATTGCTCAAACCTGTTGTAATAGTTCCAACAAAAGATCAAGATGAAGACTTTTACGCAGACTATGGAAGTGATGGAAGCTATCACACAAAAACAGGAAGGGGCGAATGTGCAGCTTGAGCAAAGAAAAATCTATTCATGTAACAGTTGATGTTGATAGCCTACGCTCTGAAATTAGAGACAAGAGCGTCAAGGTCTTGGATATTAGAAAAGAAGATGATTACAAGCAAGGACACATTCCAGGTGCAATCAATCTTCCACTTGCAAGTCTTCTTGCTGATGACAGTCCGGATAAAGTCTTACAATATGCACAGTCTTTTGGAATTGGTGATGAAACTTCAGTTGTTGTATATGATGATACATTTGGAGCCCTTGCATCTCGAGTAGCCTGGACATTGGAATATGTAGGACATAGAGATGTTTCACTACTTGATGTTACATACAGTACATGGAAAAAGCTTGGACTAGAAACAAGCTCCGACATACCATCTTTGACCAAGACTACTCATTCTTTGAAACTACAACCTCAGATTCTTGCAACTTCAGACTATCTAACACCAGCAAAGGAAAAAGGTGCAATCTTGGTGGATAACAGAGAAAGACTCAACTTTCTAGAACAGCACATTCCAGGAGCAATCAATATCCCCTATCGTATGCTTGCATCCGGTCAAAATATACTCAGACCCAAAGAGGATCTAAAAAGATTATTCCAAAACCGAAATATCGGTCAAGACTCTGAAATAATCACTTATTGTGGCAGTGTAGGTACTCTATCTGGTCTTGGCTATTATGCACTAAAATCTCTTGGAATGAATAATGCTAAACTCTACGTGCGCTCATTTAAGGAGTGGAAATCTCTTGATAAACCAATAGAGAAACAAAAAGATGCCAACTATTGGGACCTGTCTGCAGAATAATTATGAATTCTGGGCCGCTTCGTTTCTGAGCTTCTTTGTGATCATCATTTCAATGTTGTTGAACAGATCTGTCATCTTCTGTTTATTTGTTTGAAGATATTCTGATCCTTTGTCTGTGAGCCTTACTTTGAAGAGTCGTATGTCTCTATGTTCCTCGAAAAAATACTCTATCATTTGTCCACCTTTTTTTGACGGTTCAATGAAAACATCTAATTTTGAAATGATTTCTTTCACATCTCCATTTTCTATTGCTATCTTTACAGCATGCACTGCTTCGTTTATCTCTTTGAGATTCTGTATTACAATTGGCTGTGATTTTTTTGCTGTTCCAAAAAAGCCCTTTTTCTCAACACCTATCTTTTCTGCAAGCTCTGGAACTATTTCATATTCTTCTACCTTTTGTAAGCCTAAATTTTTCTCTGTCTTAACAAGTAATCCTTTTTCTATTAATTTTCTTGCAGCATCTTCAACCTCAAGTTTGCCTATCATTGTAGTCCATACTATCTGTCCTACCTTATGATACCCTTGTCTAACTGATTCTAAAACTACAACCTCGACAATTCTTCTATATCCTTCATCTGCTTTGATGTTTTCAAAATCTTTGTCCTTTACGGCCTTCTTTGCATTTTTTACGTCAATTTCAATTGAACGCTTTAGTGCCTCAATTGATTCTGGGATGTGATTTAACAAAGAATGATAACATGCTTTATTGTACCAAGACATTCCATCTGTAGGGTTTGAATCTATTGCTTTCTCTACGCAATCTAATGCCTTGTCATAATTTTTTTGTCTATAGTAAATCAGGCCTTTTAAATTCCAGGCTTCTGCATTTGTAACATCAATTTCATGTACTTTGTTATATTGCTCTAGTGCTCCTGCAAGATCATTCATGTGAAAACGTGTGTATCCCAACTTGAGGAGAGAATCCACATGTCCTGGATCTATACGGAGTGCATCTTCAAAGGCGCGTGCAGCGTCCTCCATTCTTTCATCTGCCATTAAAGATACCCCTTTCTTGTAATGTTTAGTCCTAGTGTAATTTGGATCTGTTATCTTGGTATTGGTAGATTCTTCTGGAATTTTGATATCTGTTTTCTTACTTATCTTGGTTTCTTCTTCCTTTTTATCTCCAAATAATTTCTTCACGGTCATCAAAATATGGTTTTGCCGTAGATAAATACATTAGTTTGAAAATTAGGCAGGCCATAGGTAGAAAACCAATTCCCAAGTATCTAAAAATTCACAAATGGGCTTTATATCGTATTGAAAATACAAAAATACTTAGGAATTACACATAGCATATGTCGTCAAAAGGTAGCACTATTGAAATTACGGGAGAATCACCCTTCAAACTTTCCTCTGGTGTGTTTGAGGTTCAAATTACATTATGTGATGCCCAACCTTCATCTGATGAGATAAAACGAAGGAACTTCCATTCTCTGTGGAAAGACAGCTTTCACTTGAGAGTAAAAGATAAGCAATTTTCTCAAATTCTTGGGTCTGCAAGAAACCCATTACCTGACTCTGTATTTCAGAGAGGAACTGTCTGGGTTGTGCTAATTGACCAGTTTTCCTCTATTCATACTAGTTTTCAGATTGATGTTCCACGGACTAATTTGGAACATGTAGCGAGTACTGTGAATGAACCAGATGTTGTTTCTCATTTTACTAAATCTGATTCTGAATCTATTCCAAAACAAAAACCTGTGATGGAACATTATGGTGAAAGAGGATCAAGGGGTCCTTCAGGACTTATGGGTCCACCTGGTCCTATGGGGCAACCAGGACCTATGGGTCAGTCAGGAGTACAGGGACCACCGGGTCCAATGGGTGTACAAGGCGACAAAGGCCCTCCAGGTCCTCCCGGTGATAAAGGGTTACCAGGTCCACAAGGTCCTCCGGGTGACAAAGGTGACAGGGGAGACAAGGGACCAATTGGTGATAAGGGAATTACAGGCGACAAAGGTCCTCCCGGTCCTCCAGGTCCTCCTGGTGACAAAGGTCCACATGGACCGATAGGTGACAAAGGTGACAGGGGAGACAAGGGACCAATTGGTGATAAGGGAATTACAGGCGACAAAGGTCCTCCCGGTGACAAAGGTCCACGTGGAGATGAAGGAGAAAAAGGAGAACG
>JAGWGS010000073.1 GCA_028867235.1 Nitrososphaerota archaeon
TTCTTTGCCTTTTTGTTAGAAAGTTCCGTTATAACCCATTGTTCAATCAAGGGACAAGTTCTAGGGCTAATCTCTCCATCCACTGTACACCTGGACTCAACAGGGCATATCAAACACGGAGCAGATTCTATTGATTGTGTTGTTACTGGAGTATGAGCGATTTTTAGCTTGTAAGTCCATCTGCCATCCTCAAGAATCTTTTCTCTTTTTACAAGGTGTTCTCTCTCAAGTTTTAGTGCAAGTCTAGAGCCATCCCTGCTTGAAAGTTTGAGTTTCTTCCACAGCTCACTTTGGAACATGCCATTATCGCCTCGCTTTGCCACAAGACCAATAACAGTGGTCTTGAGCTTTTCCATATCAAGACCTTCAATTTGGAAATTCTCAATCTCCTTCTCATCAATTGCCTCAAGTTCTTCTTCAGTTGGTTCGGCATTTTTTTCAGCTTTGCCTTTTTTCTTTAGTTTCTCATCTACAGGTTTTGTAGATTTTAATTCCTTTTTTGCCTTGACTGGTTTTTCCTCGTCTTTTTTAGATGGTTTCTTTTCTTTTTTAGCCATAATTATTCACTAGATGAAAATGCTCCCTTTATTACAGAGACCTGTGCAGTATAATAACATATAATTTTTTTAAGTCGCATTTACTGGACCCTAAAGTCAGCCTTGACACTGATGCTTTTTTCATATGTCTTGTCTTTCATCTCTGCTTGAATCTCATAGATGCCGGCTTTGTCAATTACAGGATTGAAGGTATCTTGGATTGGCATGTCAGAGTTGCCTTGAGTAAAGCATTGTGAAAAGTAAGCATGTTGTACAACTATTTGTTGTGGAGATGTATTTGGATTGTAAATTGTAAGATACAAGTCACCGCAATCAAAGCTTGTATCATTTACCATCACTCTAAAGTTCATCGGAGTTGATACAGTGTAGTTAGCTACAAGATTGGTAAATCTTATTGTAGAATCACCTTGTTGCTCAAAATGAGCTGTCGGTTTGAATTGCCACATGTTTAGTTGTCTGTCAGGTTGTCCTAAAACATCAGACAACACATATCCACCAAACACAAGTGATGCAATCACAGGAAATACAAAAACAAGATAAGCAATTTTTTTTACTGCCAATTATAGTATAACCCCGCTAGTTCCCATATATCTATTTGGTCGAAAAAGATCTAATTAACAAATTTGACGAATAAGTTAAATCATAGCCAAGGCAATAGCCGCTAGATGCGACTTAGAAAGTTTAGAGTTCAAGGTTATCGTTGCATTCATGATTCAGGAGAAATCAAGGTTGGTGATCTTGCAGCATTTGTAGGACGAAATGAGAGCGGCAAGACTACAATCTTAGAGGCGCTTACATTACTTAACAAGGATGCAAAACTTTCCGAATTAGACCTTTGTGATGAAATGACAGAGGAGCTAAAATCAGAGGTAAGACTTGCAGAAGGAGAGTTTGTACTAAACGAGAAAGAGACTGCGCTAATTCGAGAAAAATTTCCGAATCTACAAGATATACGAAAAATGATGATTTATAGAACAAACAAGAATCCTCGGGTCCAGTATGATTTTGGCGAAGTCAAGATAAGTGGAGATGCAAGCAAGAGGCTCAACTCTTGGGAAAATTTTGTTGATAGAATCAGGTCTTTTGTCATGGCTATGCCAAACCCAGTAAGAATTAGAATTGATATCAAGTTCCTAGATGCCCCAGCACCAAGAACAAGAGAAGTTTTCATGGACATGATGGCAGAATTTAACAATAATGTATACCTGATTGCTTCTCAAGAACCCCAAGTAATTTCAGAATGGAGAGAGATTTACCGAGACTTGGAGAGCATATTTGACAACATGTTGATTGGAACAAACGAGCGTTCCGCACTTGACAATTTCATAGAGGACAAACTTCATCCAAGATTTGTCTATTTCTCAGATTACAAGAAGATACTTGGCAACATCGACCTTGAAGAATTTCTCAGAGAAATTAAAGGAATCAGGGCAAAGGGATTAGAGTATGTCGAAGAGTTTGACAAGGCCGAGACTGTAAACAACCTGTTTTATCTCGCGGAGCTTGATGCACAGAAACTCGAAGAGGTACAAAACAGTCCATCACGATTGATAAAATTATTGAACACATCAAGCAGAAGACTCAGTGAGAGACTAAATCCCGCATGGAAGGGAGACCCAATACATGTAGAGTTGCGATGGAATCCAGGAAATGTCTTGAGTGTAGTAATATCAGATGTTCACAGGGATGGAACAGTAACAAACACAGGACTGTTAAACAGAAGAGCAGAGGGATTCAAGTGGACTTTCTCATTTATTGTAAACTTTGCAGCTGAGACTCAAAAGGCAGAACTAAAAGAAGCAATACTATTACTTGACGAGCCTGCAAGAAACTTGCATCCTGCACAACAGCGAGGAATATCAGATCTTCTAAAGGGCCTAGCAGGATCAAACCAGATACTTTATGCAACCCACTCACCATTTATGATATTTGATTACACTCAAGGAAATCTCCTTGTTGTAGAACTAGACAAGAGAAGACATCTGAGCAAGATCTATTATGATTATTGGAATGCTGATGATCAGACACTCATTCCAATATTGTATGGTCTATCACGCGGTCTTGTAGAGTCCGTAGTAGACAAGCAGATTGGTTTCAATTCTAGACCAGTCATAATAGTTGAGACCATGGCAGATTGTATGTACCTTAATGCATTTGACAGATTTCTGAAAGATCCAAACCTTTCCATGAATCCACTAAACATAGTTCCAGCATATAACAAAAATTCTGTCATGCCGCTTTCAATATTTTATAGAAACCATGGATATGACACGTTTATTCTGCTTGACAACACTGAAGAGTCAAGAAAGATTTCATCAGATTTACAATCAAATGAATTCAAATCAGTGCAGATGGTCTTCTTTGAGCTTACAGGACAGCCAAAACTCTACATCGAAGATCTTCTAATAGATGAAGATTATCTATATGCAGTAAACCAGACCTACGAAGTCAGGCTAAGAAAAGAAGGATACACGACACTTACCAAGGACCAAGTATCAAGCAAGGGCAAAAAGAGCATAATAGACAACCTAAATGAAATTTGGAAAGAAAACCAGCACTTGGGATGGGAGACATTTGACAGAGAAGACATTTGCAGATACATTTGTGAGAAGATAGTGCTTGGTGAGACAGACTTTTTGTCAGACAAGACAAAGGACCAGTTCAGGTCATTATACAGATTGATTGCTGAGAGAATAAGACAGAATCAGAACCTAGGCAATACAAATATCTTTAAACATTAGGCCCGACAAAATATTTAGCATTAGAACTTTACTCATGAATCATATCAAAGTGTAAGAAAAAAAGTATGATTTCTTATTAAGATTTAATTGAGAGAGAGGTTTTCAAGTTGATGAGCAACGTGTTATTAAAATCAGCAATTATTTTCACATTAATTGTTGCTAGCATATTTGCAGCATCAAGTATTCACCAATCATATGCAGCACCATCATTTGTCACAGTTACCGCAAACACAGATAATGGAAAAACAGTTTTGTCAATAACCAACAGTCCAAGTAATACAGTAGACATTGTTTCATTTAGTTTACAGATAAACGGAGACGGAGTATTCAAGTCATACAAGGTAGATGGATGGAATGGCAACAAAATGTCACCAAATACATTGGCATTTAGTGCAACAAATCCACTCAAGCCAGGAGATACATTATCAATTGAAATTAAAACAGACCAGCAATCACCAATACTGACTTGGAAGTCATCAGATGCAAACGGCCAAGACAGAGAGACAGGACAGATTGGAGCACAACAGTCCCAAAATAATCAAGAAAGTACACTAACACAACAACAAACTGGCAATCAGGGAGAAAACAAACAAGGAAGCACACAACAACAAACCCAATCATCGTCTCCACCAAACGGTATACTAGATTCATCAGTGTTTAGAATAATTCCTGCAAATCCAGCACCAGGATCACATATTCGTGTACTAGGATATGGTTTTTCAGCATCATCAAGTCTTGACCTATATGCAGGCAGTGACAAGATTGATTCATTTTCATCAAATGACAAAGGAAACTTTGTCACAACTGTAGTTCTTCCAGAATCAGAACAGCAAGGTGCCATTAATTTTGTTCTAAAAGATCAGCAAGGCAACCAGAAATCATTTTCCACAAACATTAGAGCACCAGCAAAGGGCAGTCATGGAAGCATTGTAGAGATCCCACTCACATTGAATGTAGATCCTATATATCACAGAGGTGACACCAAGACAATCTCTGGTGCTGCGACTGCTGGCACCACAGTGACTCTAACGCTATATGATTCCAAAGGAAATCCAATAACAACATCAGCAGTACAAGCAGACAAGAATGGTCAATATTCAATGAAGGACAGCGTTCCAATAGATAGAGAGTTTGGCAAGTATTCAATTACTGCTTCAGACGGAAAAAGCCAAGTTACTAAACAATACAATATTGTCTCAATTCATAGTGTTGTAGTTTCTACAACAGCACAAAGGTATGAAACAGGGCAGACACTTATCATAAATGGCACATCAATATCAAATCAACCAGTAGGTTTCACTATAACTGATCCTACAGGCCAACAGGTTTATTCAAAGGATGCAAACGTAACATCAGGAGGCACAGTCTCTACAACATACAAAATACCAGATTCTGCAACAAAGGGAACCTACACCATCAACGTATCCCAAGGAAATGATGGCGTGGTATTGTTTGTCGGAATAGGTGAAGACCCATCATATCCGATCACTGCAACACTTGACAAACTCAGTTACCAAAATACAGACAAACCAGTAATCAGGGTGACAGGTCCACAATCATCAACATTAAACCTTGTCATAGTAGATCCATCTGACAAACAAAAGTTTGCAGATATCATCAATCTAGGAACTGATGGTCAAGCAATATATTCATTTAACTTGACTTCATACACTCCAGGAATTTATTCAGCCGTAGTTTCACATGCAGAAGAAAAGATAGAAAAAGAATTTGCAGTAGGTCTAGCGGTAGGACCAGGAAAGATTACACTTAGCACAGTAAAAGATGCATACATGCCAGGCGATAACATCATAATCATAGGCACTGCCAACTCAAACAGTCTTCTCCAGTTATCTCTGACTGATCCCAACGGACAGATAGTCAAGTCAATACAAACATTCTCTGACAAGACGGGACACTTTTCATCATTTGATTTCAAGATACCATCAGTGTCAACACCAGGAACATGGAAGCTTGATGCATCCAGTGGTATAAGTCATAAAGCAATGCAACTTGTTGTAAAATCAAGTACTCAAGGAATTACAGTTCACCTTGACAGACTATCTGGAATATACTCTAGAGGAGATCTAATAACAATCTCAGGAACTGATGCAGGTGTTACAACGCCTATAACAGTCACAATAGGCAGCAATAGCACTAATGTAGATAGCTTGCCCACATCATCAACAAACAGAGGTGATTACACCACAATTTGGCAAGTCCCACGAAATGTAAACCCAGGTCAATACACCATTACTGCCACGTCAATTACAGGCAAGGCAACAATTGGAGTAACAATCCAGTAAATTTAGTAATATTTTTTACAGCCACCATTTGAGAACGTTTTGTGAATCTAAAAGATATCATTGCTGAGATACCAGACTTTCCAAAGAAAGGAATTCTTTTCAGAGACATCAGTCCTGTCTTAAGAGATCCGGCAGCACTCTCACTTGTAGTTGAAGAGCTTGCAAAGGTAATACACCCAAGTGAAGTAGATGTCTTTGCAGGAATTGAGTCAAGAGGATTCCCACTTGCATGTGCACTTGCACTCAAGTACAACAAGGGAATGATAATGATTAGAAAGCAAGGAAAACTCCCTGGTGTTACTCATAAGGTATCATACAACATTGAATATGGAACAGCAGTAATGGAGATACAGGCCAACGCACTAAAGAAAGGCCAAAAGGTGTACATTTGTGACGATTTGCTTGCAACCGGAGGGACTGCCAAGGCTGCAGCAAAACTAGTTGAAAAAATTGGAGGTCAAGTATCAGGTTTTGTGTTTATAATAGAATTAACTGATCTGAAAGGATCTAAGGCAATCAAGGATTACAAGTATAACGCATTGGTGAAATATTGACAGAACAAGCAGAGATTGGAATTTTTGGAGGAACTGGAATATATGATTCAGGACTACTCACAGAGAGCAAGGAAATTACAATAGACACACCATTTGGAAAAACATCAGATTCCATAACAGTTGGAATCTACAAGGGAAGAAAAGTTGCATTCATGCCAAGACATGGGAAAAAACACACTATCCCTCCACACCTCATAAACTTTAGAGCAAACATTTGGGCATTCAAGGAGATGGGCATCAAGAGAATAATTGCTCCATCAGCAGTAGGAAGTCTGAAGGAAGAGCTCAAGCCAGGAGAGGTAGTCATACCATCACAATTTATTGATTTTACAAAATCAAGAAAATACACATTATATGAAGACAATAAAGTAATTCACATATCAGTGGCAGACCCATTCTGTCCTGAACTTCAGAGTGTCATATCAAAAGTTACAAAGAAGATGAATCTTCCAATACACAAAGATGCTACATACATCTGCATTGAAGGTCCTAGATTTTCCACAAGAGCCGAGTCAAAGTTTTACAAAAAT
>JAGWGS010000074.1 GCA_028867235.1 Nitrososphaerota archaeon
GAAGTAGCATACTGGTATCTCTACCAATAGAGTGGGTTCAGGCAAACAAACTTGAAAAAAGCGATGAAGTAGAGATTGAAACCGGAACTAACAGTGTATCCATTACTCCAACTGGCGGAAGCAGAGCTCCAAATGAAGTTGTAATAGAATATCCAGTATCAAAACAAGAAAACATTAGCGCCTATGTTACAGGCGCATATCTTCTTGGGTATGATATCATCAAGATAAAGGGGCGGTCCACAATATCTGGAGAAGATAGAGAAAAAATCCGTGGACTGATGCGAAGACTTGTTGGCATGGAAATTGTGGAAGAAGATTCATCAAATGTCAATGTCCAGTTCTTGCTTGATGCAACAACATTAAGCCCTGATAAAATACTAAAAAGAATGAGCTCCATTGTTCACGGGATGTTTCGTGATACAATATCTTGTCTTACATCTAATGACAAATCCGTACTGCAGACAATGTCTAGCAGAGATGACGAAATAGACAGACAATATTTCTTGCTTGTAAGATTGATTAGAAGTGCAATGGTAGACAAGAAGCTTGCAACTGCATTAAACCTAGGAAACATTGACATCTTGGATTATAGAGTTGCAGCAAATTTGCTCGAGTCTGCAGGTGACATCATTACAGATCTTGCACACTCTATATCTGATCTTTTGATATCAAAATCTGATGCAAAAAAACTATACGATTCTGCATCAGAGATAGAAGATGTACACGAAAAATCAATTACCTCCTTTATTGAAAACAATAGGAAACTTGCAATAGAGGCAATTACATTACACCGAAACTATCAAAAAAAGATCTCAGGACTTGGTTCTTTGCTTGACCCAAAAAAACAAGGCTCTATCCAGCTGTTAAATTTGGTATTTACATTTGAAAAACTATCAAGATGCTGGGCAGACGTGGCAGATCTAGTCAAGCCTGTCTACGCCGAGTCGTAGGATTTATTCCACATGCTTTTAAGCTGTGGTTATATCATAAGTAAAATGAAATACGCTGGAATTGCTGCCCTTGTACTGGTTCTTGGGACTTGGCTTCCAAGTGCATTTTCCGATGACACTGACAAAATCCAATATACATTGGGCTCTAGTACCGCAATAACTACCTCACAAGGACTTGTAATTCAACTTCAAAATGTAACTGATTCTAGGTGCCCAAGTGATGTTACATGCATCTGGGCAGGACAAGTAAATGTAACACTTACAATCCAAAGCCCAACATCAAAAGGTACCATCTCACTTGCCAAATCCGCCGCACAAAACTCTACCACGTCATTTGATAATTATGTATTACAGCTAGTAGATGTCAAGCCCTATCCGCAGAGCGGACAGTCAGTATCACTCTCAGATTATATTGTTACCTTGAATGTATCCCAAGCATCTGAACAAAAAATACGACTAGTCTCTGACAACAAACTCTGCCTTGCAGGAGTTGATACATGTGTCATGGCAAAAAAATTCCATCTTGCACCGTTAAAACAAATTCGCGTAGGAATTGGAGCACTTGATGTCTCCTGCAAGGATGGATACGGCCTAGTGCTAAAATCAACAAACAACATGCCATCATGTGTAAAACCATCTACTGCGGATGAGCTTGTAAAAAGAGGGTGGGCACTATCCTCTGATGAAATTACAAAACTGCGCTCTGCATACGAGCCTTAAGTTAGATTATTTTTTTGATTTTGTCTTGTATGCAAGAACCGCACAAATTGTCTTGGAATCTGTAATTTTTCCTGACATGATCATCTTTACCACTTTGGTAAAATCCCTCTTTACAACCGACATTATCTCATCATGATCAAGCTTAAGGTCTCCTGCTTTTTTCAATCCAGATGCCAAATAGCAATGAATAATCTCTGTGTTATACCCAATAGACGGATAGTACTTTATCAGCGGAACCATCTTTTTTGCAGTATGTCCTGTCTCTTCCCGGAGTTCCCTATGTGCACACTTTAACGGCTTTTCACCCTTTTCTAGCGTACCTGCTGGTATCTCAAGCACATACCCGTGAGGAAACCTATATTGTCTTACAAGCAAAACCTTGCCATCTTCTATAGCAAGAATTGCAGCAGCACCAGGGTGCTCTATTACTTCACGCGTAACTTTGCGCTTGTTTACAGGTATTGTATAAAGACTAAGTGACAACACTCTACCTTTGAATACATTTTTGCGCATATGAGAAAAATTTCTCCAACTATTTTTATGAATGTATCTCAGGCGCCAGGTGCAGCCTCTTTGATTTTTTGGCCTGCACTATTGCATCATGGACCCACTTGTGCAAAAACGTGGCCTTTTTTGGTATAAACAAGTCTATCGAGTCTATGCCATCTATATCACTTATACGGTCTGATGTATCATCCATCTTGTAGATATTGTCTGTATGCATAAACAGCACAATCTGATTCATGTGCACAAATGGATTTTGCAAAAATGATCCAGAAAATTCCTTGCCAAGCCTTGCCAATGTCTTTTTTACATCTCCCTTTATTCCTACAAGTATTGCAAATGGAATTACATCGCCCATCTCTTTTGGATTGTATATTGTAGTAAACTGGATTGCTTCATCATTTTGCAGTTTTTCAAGTGACCTTGCAACAGTCTTTGTAGAAAATCCAGACTGTCTTGCAATCTCTTCAATTCTTTGACGTGGATCTTTTAACAAAATATCAATTATCTCAATATCTGTCTTTGTCAAATCAGATCTTATCTCGGGATTTTTTGCTTCAAATATGCTCAACACTCTAACATCATGTAACAAGTTTTTTGCATGTTCCATCTTTTTTGCAGGATCTTTTTTTACAACTATGCTACATACAGTTATTCCACCAACACATGGTACAACAAAGAACGGCTCTCCTACTAATCTAATTTTGTCAAGTATGTCATCCGAGTCTTTTCCTGTAACAACAAAGTACAGTACACTGTACCCCAAAACGTGTGGTTCTATCTTTAGCGCAAATTCCTGGATTATTTTTTTATCAATCATCTTTTGAATTATTGACTTTACTGCAACACCTGAAATACCAATCTCAGAACCAATCTGCCTGTCGGGCTTTCTGCAATTGTTAAGAAGGTGTGATAAAATCTGTATGTCTAATTTATTCACGACATCTGCACCCCATGTAGGGAACCATCTATACTATATATAATTGTCTGATATGTTAATTATAATCTAAAAAAACATTAAATATCAGACTAATTCTTGATCGTCTATGGATTATCGGGCTCAAATTGGTATTAGATTTATCACAAGGAGGAAGGGAAGTCTCATTGCAGCAAGCCTTGCTGTTGCAATTGCAATACTTGTAGTCCAGGTAAATTCTGTAATATTCCAAGGTCTGTATGACGCAATTGTCCGTGACCAGATAAATTATCGATTCGGTCATGTATATATTACAAGGGAAGAAGATTTTATTACAAAATCTGATTTTGTCTTGGTAAACTGGCTTGAAAGAATTCCATATGTCCAGGCAGCGGCACCAAGAATTGACTCATCTGCATCAATTAATGCAACAATTGACGGAAAAATAATCCGGGATTATTCAGTTCCAGTAATAGGGGTCGACCCAGTGCTTGACCGAGAAGCATCAACAATGGCCCAAACAGTTGGCGATGGACAATATGTATCATATAGGAATTCTGTAGTCCTTGGAGCAATTGTTGACAGGGATCTTGGAGGACCTCAAGTAGGCGACACCATCAAACTAAAGTTCAAGGATCAGCATGGAAATGATGTACTGCGACGACTAACAGTGGTTGGAATAACATCTACTGCAGGATCTGTAGGACTAGATAATTCTATTATAATGAACATTGATACATTACGTGAAATAATTGACAGGCCTCACCAAACTCAGTCAATAATTGTCAGGTTGAATGATCCCACAAAGGATCAGGATGTAAAAGACTTGTTTCTGGCTGCATTTCCATCAAACGCAGACAAATTCAAGGCCCAAACAATAGAAGAATCTGCCGAGACAACATTACGTGGATTTAGATCTGGTATTGCATTGATTAATCTGGTGGGGTATTTTGGAATGATGTCATCTGCTTTTGCAGTTGTAACTATACAAATGATGCAAGTCACAAGTAAGACCCGTGACATTGGAGTAATGAGAGCAATTGGCTCCAAGAGAAAGGACGTTCTACTTGTATTCATATTCCAAGGCATGGTAATTGGCGCAATAGGGGCAGGGCTTGGAACTGCGATGGGTGTTGCATATACAGCATATGCTAAGGAGACCCATATGACATTTCAGGGAAGCTTGCCACTTGAGGTAAAATACAACTGGACAAGCATAATCCAGACTGATATTATGGCATTTGTGCTTGCAATTGTTGCATCTATTTATCCTGCATACAAGGCGACCAAGCTTGAACCTGTGGAGGCAATGAGAGTTGGCTGATTACGTGCTTGAGGTCAAAAACGTAGACAAGGTCTACGGCCACGGAGAAACAGAGGTATACGCTCTAAGAAATCTATCATTTAGTGTCAAGCGGGGCGAGTTTATGTTAATTGTAGGGAGCTCAGGATCTGGAAAATCTACACTACTTAACATGATTGGCTTACTAGACAGGCCAACACGCGGCAAGGTGATAATTGACGGAGTGGATACATCAGATCTAAATGACAATGAACTTTCCACATTTAGAAACTCTAAACTAGGATTTATCTTCCAGTTCTCTAATCTCTTATCTGATCTTACAGTCCTTGAAAATGTTACACTTCCAAGAAAAATTCAGGGTACGGTTCATAATTCTGCTGAAGAAGCACGGACACTTCTCAAGACAGTGGGACTTGAGACCCAGATGAATAAATTTGCAAACCAAATATCTGGTGGACAAGCCCAGAGAGTAGCAATCACAAGAGCGCTTATCAACAAGCCGTCAATAGTTCTTGCAGACGAACCAACAGGAAACCTTGATTCTATATCCGCAGAGACTACAGTTCAACTACTCAAATCTCTAAACCGCAAATTATATCAGACTTTTATTATAGTCACACACGATAGACATCAGTTTGGAGATGTGGACAAGGTGGTAACAATAAAAGATGGAAGAATTCTCAAAGAAGAAGTGGAGGCAAAGATGCAATGATTAACACAAGACTGATTCTATCTATTGCACTAATTGCAGTGTTGGTTGTATCGCCTGATGTAATGTCATCAAGCTATGCCCAGTCTCCAGAAATATTGACACCAAATCAATCTCCATTTGAGCATGGATTCAATGATGTCAAGTTCCTTGACGCATACTTTGGACCTGCCGGACAGAAAATAGAGGTAGAGCCAGGTGACAAGAACATTCCATTCACAGTAGTATTGTCAAACGTAGGAACTGAGGATATCTCAGGAATCCAAGGAACACTTAGCTTACCAACTGGTTTCTCAGGGGCAGTTACAGGAAATGGATTAATCCAAGCAGATAACACACAGACTGCCACTGCAGGTCAGTCATTTACATTGACATTTTTTGTAAACGTGGACAAGTCGATAAACATTCATGATTATTCAGGAACCATCAAGGTATCATATTCCAGAGTGAGAGAAAATGGCGAGCGCACAGCCTATCTTGACTTTAACTTTAAGGTGACAGGTAAGGGAGTGATAAACTTGAAGGCACAAAATCCTTTCCTAAATCCCGCATCTAACAATGATATCACAATAGAGATCTCTGATGCAGGCACAGCGCCACTTAATGATGTTGATGTTGTCATACAAAGAGACCAGAGCACTAGTACAACCGGTACAACAAATAGCCTTCAGGGAATAGTACTTGACCAAAACCACTGGAAAGTAGGAACTGTACATCCTGATTCATCGAACACATTTGCAATACATGCTTTTATTCCACAAAATGTAGCAGGCCAAACAATACATGCGCCATTTACAGTTACATATTTTGACGGACAAGGAAACCAAGTAACAACAACTAGAACTGTGGACTTTATTGTAGGTCCAACAAGTACTGTATCTATAATAAAACTCTCATCACCTCCATACATCATGACAGGAATTATGCAGAACCTTACGCTTGGAATTGAAAACTTGTCTCCCTCAAAAATATCTGATATCTCAATATCAATTACGCCAAATTCTAACAACTTGAAAATATTGCAGGACAATAAATGGTTTATACAAGATATTGGACCTCTTGAAAAGGCCAATCTTGTAATTCCAGTCTTTGCAGACTCTAGCATTGAAGGCCAGGCAGTAGACTATGAAGTTGATATCCAGTACACAAAAGATGGAGCAACTGTGATTGAGAAACAAAACTTTGCCACATATCTTAGAGGAGTAATTGATATGTCAATTCATGACATAGGAGTAACGCAGATTGCAGGAAAACAAATGATAATTGGAAATGCACTAAACCAGGGAAATGTCAAGGCAGTCTTTGGACAGGTGACTGTATTACCAGTTGACAATTCTGTAATCCAAAAGTCAACCCAATATATCGGAGATATAGATATTGATGCACCAGTACCATTTAACATTCCAATAAATTCAGACAGTCCTCCAACAGGTGACCAAAAAATCCAAATCACACTAACTTGGAAGGATACATTACTACAACAGCACACTCTAACAGAAGTTGACACTGTATCGTTTGGAACACCTATAGTCCAGCCAAACTCAAATCCAAGTTTTAACCAGTTAC
>JAGWGS010000075.1 GCA_028867235.1 Nitrososphaerota archaeon
GCAGAAGCTTCAAAGAAGGAGGGACAAAAGAAGGGTGATAGAAAAGATCAAAAACCCAAGGCAAACACCATATCTGTCATTATAGATGAAGGACATGCAATGAATTTCATAAAGGGCGCAAAGGTTTTCACTGCACAAGAACTGTCAAGACAGACCAATGTGAAAATTTCAGCGGCTAATGCATTGCTGCAAAATCTACTAAAGAAAGGCTCTGTTAAAAGAGTTGGTGGGTACAGCGGACACCATATTTATGTTCCAGCTTGAGTTATTGTAAAAATATCTCCAGGTTTTACTTCTTTTAGATTCTCAAGATTTGTTATTATTTTTCCAATCAATGTCATTGGCTTGGTTGACGATGCATCCTCAATGAAAAAACAGATTGAACCATTTGCAGCCAAAAACGCAATATCTCCTTTCTTGAACTGGGTCTTTAACTTCTCACCTCCTGTTTTGATAACCGTGTCTACATATGCAATACTTGAGCCCATCATGTGGGCATTGCCCTCAAGTGGGATGAATCTAGATATTGTTCCAACTGTTTTTGGGGCAAGATGCCTCTTCAATTCTAGAGTGAAAGTAGATTTGTTCTTCAGTGATAAGGTCAGATCAATCTTAGAAACAGATCCTGCGCTCATTTTTGTGGAGAAGGATTATGAATATATAACGTTTCTTTATCCAAGTCTTCAATGTCGGATGAACCTGAGGAAGTAAGTGTAGATACCGAAGAGGTTCAGCCAATAGAGGATGAAGAACCAGTTTTAAGTCCGGTAGTTGAGACTACTGAAGCTCCCGTTGAGGAAGAAGAAGAGGCTAAACCTGGAAAGAAAGGAAAGAAAGAGCTAAGTGCAGAAGAGATAGCTGAACAAGAAAGATTACAAAAGATAATTGATGCACGTGAAATTATTGATATTGATCCAGTTCATGAACCTGTAGAATATGAGACTACTGGAAAGGGCAAAATAATGATTGGTCCTCCTACTTTGACTAGGTTTGAAAAAGCAAGAATACTTGGAGCTAGAGCATTACAGTTGTCATTGGGAGCACCCCCTTTCATCTCTGTCCCAAAAGATGTGGCTACATCCCTTGATCTTGCATATGCTGAACTTGAAAAACGAGTGATTCCAATCACAATTAGGCGAGTATTGCCAAATGGCGATTTTCAGAATGTTCCTATCGATCTTTTTGACTAATGGATGAATGGTCGATAATACTTTAATAGAATGCAGAAATGGTGGTGGTAGAGTTTTGATGAGTGGCGTAGAAAAAATCCAGTTGAACAATTCTCCGTATGCTGAAGGTCACGTTGTAACAATTTATCAACAAGATATAGTTCCATGTGCACTTGACATCTTGACTGATCTTGTGAAATACAAAACTGTCACACTTGTAGCAAAAGGCCATTCTATTCCTACTGCAGTTGCGGTTGCCAATGTAGTTACAGAGAACATGATGAAGGGAAATTCAAAAATTCTTGATATTGTTGTAGATAGTGAAGAAACAGATGATAAACCGCTACTTTCAATTATAAAGATTGTAATAACAAAGACTAACTAGAAAGAAGAATTTCCTGGACCTTTTAACAGCATGTTTTCACATTCTTTGCATACTGCTTCATCTATGTTTGATTCAAGTTTGTGATGTATGTCACAAATTAGCAAACTTGATTTGATGTAATTACACAATCCTATAAATTTAGAAAGACTCGCAGGTGTGTATGCCATCTTTGATGCAAGATTATTTGCTATATCGTTTATCATATCTGAAACCTCTTTTACTGATAGTAATTTATTTATCAAAGCAGGATCTCCTCGTGTGCCTCTGACATAGTTACTGATTGCTGCCTGTGTAACACCCAATAGTTTTGATACCTCTTCTTCTCTTATCTTGTGTTCTTCTATGAGTTTTTTTGCTAATATTGCCCTTAATGCAGGTATGAGTGTTTTAGTCTCTATTTCTGATGGGAGAAGCACATGAAAAAATGTTGCCATAAAATATTTAAACCTAGTTATATTTTTCGTGATAATTTAATTTAGAGACAAAATCACGGTTGTCGATTGCAAGAGATCATTTCTAAAATAAGAACGATGGTGAACAACTCCGTACAACGCCATGGTTCTGATTCTATCGCGTTATCTGGGGGATTGGATAGCTCTATTCTTGCTTCCTGCGCCGAAAATAAGACAATACATGCATTTACTATGGTTGCAAAAGATTTCTTCTCTACCGATCTTGTCAACGCACAACTTGTCGCAAAAATAAAGGATCTACAACTTGATATAATCTCTGCAAATGTAGGCGATCTACTTTCTGCAGCAGAAGAGACGATTAAAATCCTCAGAGTCTTCAATCCTATTGAGATTCGTAATAACATTGTAGTTTACCTCACGATGAATGCTGCCAAGAGATCTGGATGTGATTCCATAATGACGGGTGATGGGGCAGATGAGCTTTTTGCAGGGTATAATTTTTTCAAAAAAATGTCACAAACTGAATTGGAAAAAGATCTGGAGAGAATCTGGAGTATAATGCACTTTCCATCTAAATCCATTGCTAATGCAATTGGGATATCACTTCATACTCCATTTTTAGATCCTATTGTTTTAGAATATGCAAAGAATATGCCATCTGATCTAAAAATTAGAGATGAAAAAGGAAAAAGATATGGTAAATGGATCCTTCGTAAGGCTTTTGAAAATGATCTACCAGGATCAATAATCTGGAGAGATAAATTTGCAATGCAGGATGGTTCTGGTACTAGTGGACTCACATCTTTTCTTGAAAATTTGATACCAGATATTCTATTTGTACAAAAATCACAACATTACATTGAACATGAAAATGTAAAATTAGAATCAAAAGAGTCATTATATTATTATGAACTGTATAGGAAGTATTTTCCTGTTCCATCTAGTTTGTATAATTCTGATACAAAGTGTCCTAATTGTAACTATGCACTAAGTGCTGATTCTCATTTCTGTCGTATGTGTGGAAGCTATCCTATTTAGATTTCTTCCACTTGTTAGGTTTCTTTGTAAAAATCCTCTTACAGCCGTGACAGCAGAAATAGTATTTCTTACCTTCATGTTCGTATACTAATGCAAGACTTTCATCCAACTCGATTCCACATACTGGGTCAACTGGCATATTGAGATTCGTCTTGTGTTTGTATTTAAAACTTACAATTATGATGATAACTTCTTTATCAGATCTGAAAATTCTATCTCATTTAAAACTGGAGTGCTCAAGATGCTCAGGTTCTCTTGTACATGTTCTTGTGATTTTTGTCCAACTAAAGGGGCAATAATTCCTGGAGTCGATCTGACAAATTGTATTGCTCTATGTGATGATCTTGACATTCCACCAAATTCTGGTATTATATTTGGTCCAAGCAATTTTGATTGCATAAGAGGTACACTTGCAAACACCCCTATGTCAAGTTTAATTGCAGATTCTAATATGCTGTACTGTTCTTCTCCAATTTTTTGATTTTTCATAGTGAGTGCTTGGTCAAGATACATGTTGTATGGAAGTTGAATGAATCTAAACCCATTGTCTTTTCCTCCTACTTTTTTTGCTAATTCCACAATTTCTGTAATTGAGAGATACTGTGGATTGTCTTGAGTCACTCTGAAACAATCCCATGTTGCCATTCCGTAGTGCTTGATGACTCCATTTCGTCTCTGCTCTTCGTAAAACCTAAAGACATCTTCCAATTTTTTGATAAATTCTTCTTTTGAAATATCTTGTAGCTGACCTTCAGCAGCATTGTGTATGTATATCAAATCTATGCAATCCAAATTCATGTTTTTTAGACTGCGCTTGAGCTGATCTTGCAAATATGGTATTGTCATACAGTGATATCCTGATGATATGTCTCCAGGTTGTATCACTCCTGGCTTTACCATTGTGTTTTGTATGTTTATCCAAAAATCTTCTTTGACATCTCCATCATTTGTAACATATCCATTCTTTGTACTGATGAAGACCTCTTCTCTCTTTAATTCTCCTGCCTGGACAAGCTCTGAAATAGCACGTCCTACGGTTCTTTCTGCTTTCTGAGATCTATAATTTATGGCAGTATCAATTACATTTATCCCTGATTTTATTGATGCCTTGATTGCTTCGTTAACCAGTTTGTCTGTAGCATCATCTGGATTGCCAAGGTAGGTTCCTATCCCAACAGATGAAAGAGTTAGTCCAGCAAATTTTTTGAAATGATTTTTTGCTACATTTGGTTGTTTTTTTGCAAAATTGGCAGTATCATCCGGTGTTGCAAACCCTGTTGTCATGACTTGAATAAAGACAAAGATGATTTAATTCTACTGAAGGTTTTTCAATATTATTTCTATCACAAAAGAGATTACAAATAAGATTCCTGTTATCCTGCTATGTGCAACAAATTTTTCCATCACGTCTACAATCTTCTCACTGTTGTCATAATGTCGTTTAAGCAAAATTCCTGATTTTATCGCAATGGGAATTGTTGCAAAAGTAACAAGCGTAATTATAGGAAATATTCCAGCAATTATAGTCCATAATATGATTCCATATGTCGCAATTGGAAAAACCCAGACTATGGAAGAAGCCTTATGCTTGCCTAGTATTATGACTAGTGTCTTTCTCCCATGCTTTTTGTCAGCATCGTGATCTGGAAAAGAATTCACAAACAATACTGTTGATGAAAGAATTCCTGAAACAACTCCTGCAATTATAGGAGCTGCTGTTATGTGTCCACTTTGAACAAAGTATGTTCCAAGTACTATCATAGAACCTTTTATTGCAACAAATATCTCGCCCATGCCGGAATCTACTATTCTTGTAGAATAGAAATAGATGGAAACAATCGCAAATCCCAAAATTATTGCTATTGTTATTCCTTTCTCGATTACAAAAAATATTCCTATGATAGAACCGACTATGAGCATGATCACCCCTGCGCGATATACTTGTTTTGGTTCTAGCAATCCTTCTGGTAAGACTCCTGTTCCGCCGCTAAATTTTGTTCTTTGAGTGTCTGTGTCTATCTGCCTCTTGAAATCCCAGTAATCATTGAGAAGATCCACACTTGCATGAAGTGCTGCTACTCCGATAAAGGTCAGCATTGCAAATCCTATGTCTATTGTATTGTTTTGCCAACTATCTATTGCCAGACCAAGGAAAACTGAAATGATTGATGCAAGAAGAAAACGTATTCTTACTGCTCTTAGCCATGTTCGTAACATTGTGTCTTTCACAGTTCTGGGATATTTTGATATTTGTTTGAATCAGCGTAATTTCTCTAGGTCTATACTTTCAATTGGTTTTCTACCATTAAATCCTTCATCTTTTCCATGCCAAAATTTTATCTCAGTTTCCCCTTGTTTCCAACATAACCAGATTTCTTCATTGAACATTAATGATGGAAAATCTACCAATCCTTGATCAATACTCTTTATTGAAACTCCTGTTGACTCTAATTCTTCAATTGATTTAT
Organism: Nitrososphaerota archaeon; assembly: GCA_028867235.1. Taxonomy (GTDB): domain Archaea; phylum Thermoproteota; class Nitrososphaeria; order Nitrososphaerales; family Nitrosopumilaceae; genus Nitrosotalea. Next base: position 5,474 of record JAGWGS010000075.1, read on the forward strand.
AGAAATTAGTTATGGATAAATTCAATTCTTGTTTCTTGATGCTGTAATCCTTGAAACTCGCAGTATATTTTGGGTTTGTTCCAAAGTCTGACTGGATTCTATTTACTTCATTTTTCATCTTGATAACATGGTCAAATTTCTGTATTATTGTAGGTAGCATATCATTTGCTTGTTTTAGGGTGAAATGTGAAAACATTATTTTCTAAACTACTAATGGCCAGTTAAAAGTATTGTTTGTGTTTTATCTTGCAGATGACACGACTTCACCAATTATTCTTGATACTAGGTGTGACGTTCTGTCTTTAATATCGTAATTTGGGCATGTTTCCATTATGTCCAGACCTGTCATGCCTTTTGATGCGAGAGATTTTAGAAGATATGATATCTCTATGTTCCCCAAGCCTAATGGAACAGGTACTGACACACCTGGAGCAAAAGCTGGATCTATTACATCCATATCAAGTGAGACGTATACATTTTTGCCAATCTTGTTCAGTATTCTCTGTTCTGTTTTATGTATGCCATCTCTTGATATGTCAAATGGAGTGACAACTTCAATATTGTATTTTTTAATATTGTCAATCTCTTCTTTTTCTGGAGTTCTAATTCCTATTTGTATGCTGGATTTAGTGTCTATGCTGTCTAAAACATCATAGAACACAGATCCATAATATCCACGAATTGAACTTATAAAATCTGGATGAGCATCAAAATACACCAAAGAAAGTGGCCCGCATTTTCTTGATATTGCTTTTATTATCTCTGTAGATATTGAATGATCCCCCCCAATTGATATTGGGATCTTTTTCTCTGTAACTATCTTGGCTATAATATCACTTACTTGGTTTCGCTCTATGTTCCCATAATCATAGATTTTTTTGGCAATGCCATCAAGCGGTAAACCTACTGAAATATCATTTCCTCTTCTGTAAGTGTCTCTTATTGTTGAAATCTCTCGTATCTTATGTGGTGCTTCTGATGTGCCCTTTCTTAGTGCATGTGATTTGGATTCATCAGGAATTCCAACTATGACTATATCTGCTTCGTTAAAACTATCTGTGTTTGCCCAGCAAATATTCATTACATAGTGAGAATATGATATTTAATAAAATTCACTGTTTTTCATGTTGTGCTCATATAATCTGTCAAGTAAGAAAACTAGCTGAATTTTAATGACTGGAGCTGATAAAACACT
>JAGWGS010000076.1 GCA_028867235.1 Nitrososphaerota archaeon
ATGACAAATCTAGAAAATGAAGTAAAAAGAGCTTCTCTTGCAAGAGCAGATTTTATTCATCTTGATGTAATGGACGGTGTGTTTGTACCTAACAAAACATTTGATCATGAAAAAATAAAACAACTTCGTCCCATAACGCCAATTCCTTTTGATACGCATCTTATGATAACTGAACCTGTAAGGCATGTCAAAAGCTATGTAGACGCAGGATCTGATATCATTACAGTACATGCCGAGGTTTGTGATGAATCAAGTTTTGGAGAAATTCATGATGTGCTTCGCTCTAATGATGTAAGTGTTGGGCTTGCAATAAATCCAGATACCGAATTACCTTCCTGGTCTGAAAAATTCATTCCGGATTTAGATCAGCTAATAATTATGTCTGTAATTCCAGGTAAATCTGGACAAAAATACATAGAATCCATTCATGAAAAGACTCGAAGAATTTCCAAATTCTTGGCTGAAAGAGGGTTTGAAGGCCTAATTGAGGCAGATGGAGGAGTAGACTTGAACAATGTAGAATCGTGCTTTTCAGATGGAGCACGAGTCTTTGTTGGTGGAAGCGCAATAATAGGACAAAAAGATGTGCGAGCAACAATTGTGGAATTTAGAAAAAAACTAATGCATGCAAGACGAAAACTCTTGATTCATCATGCTCATACTCTTGGTGGAAATGATCTTGTAAACAAGTGGATTGATTTACATGAAGTTGGAAAGAAAAAAACTGAACTCTTACAGATTGCCAAGGAGGCAGGTTCTGCATGACTGAATTTGCTGACATGAGAACAGTATATGGAGAAACCCTGATCAAATTAGGTGAAGAGAACTCTAACATTGTAGTAGTAGGCGCTGACACTACTGATTCTCTGAAAACAAAGCCTTTTGGGAAAAAATTTCCGAACAGGTTCTTTAATGTGGGCATTGCAGAAGCAAACCTAATTACAGTTGCAGCAGGACTTGCAAATGAAGGCAAAATTCCGTTTGCAAGTACATATGCCGCATTTCTCCCGGGCAGATGTGTTGATCAAATCCGTAATGGAATTGCTTATCCATCAAGAAATGGAAAAAATGGTCTTAATGTAAAGATGGTTGTATCTCATGGTGGGCTCAGTGTAGGTCCTGATGGAGGGTCACATCAGCAGATTGAAGATATTGCTATAATGAGGGTGATTCCTAATGTCAAAGTATTTGTTCCTGCAGACACTGTAGCTGTAGAAAAACTCACACAACTATTTTCACAGGTGTATGGTCCATGCTACATGAGATTGGCGAGATCAAAAACTCCTGTAATTCATGTAAAAGACCAGGAATTCAAGGTGGGTAAGGGAATAGTAATGCGTGATGGTTCTGATTGTACCATTGTTGCATGTGGTATAACTGTAAGTATCGCACTTGAGGCAGCTGATTTTCTAAAACAAGAAGGGATATCATGCAGAGTAATTGACATGTTCTCAATCAAACCAATAGACTCTGAACTATTGGAAAAAGCTGCACGTGAAACAGGGGGAATAGTTACATGTGAAGAGCATAACATAATGGCAGGATTTGGTTCTGCAGTTGCAGAAACAGTTTCTGAAACTTATCCTGTACTTGTAAAACGTATTGGTGCAAAAGATCAGTTTGGTGAATCTGCAAGAGATAGTGAGATACCTCTCTTGTTTGAAAAACATGGAATCACATCAGTTCATATATCTAATACGGTAAAATCTATCAGGAGTCAAATAAAATGAAAATATTTCTTGACACTGCAAATCTTTCAGCAATAAAGACGTATAACGACATGGGACTTGTTGACGGAATAACTACAAACCCATCTTTGATGGCAAAAGAAGGTGGAGATCCTAAAAAGGTAATGGAAGAGATTGTTCAAATTATCAAAGGCGATGTTAGTCTTGAGGTACTAAGTGTGGATACTGATGGAATGCTCGAGGAAGGTAGAAGATTACGAAAATATGGAAACAATGTAGTAGTCAAATGTCCTCTTACACCTGAAGGTCTCAAGGCATGCAAAATCCTAACATCTGAAAATATTCCTGTTAATGTTACACTGTGTTTTTCTGTAAATCAAGCAATACTTGCAGCAAAGGCAGGTGCAAAATATGTGAGCCCATTCATTGGAAGACTTGACGACAACGGTCAAGATGGAATGAATCTGATACGAGAAATGCGAGAAGTTTTCGATAATTATAATTTTGGCACTCAAATTCTTGTTGCAAGTGTTAGACACCCAATGCATGTAGTAGAATCTGCAAAAATAGGAGCAGATGTAGTTACATTACCTCCTGACGTGCTAGGAAAGATGTTGAAACATCCACTTACGGATGTTGGTCTGAAAAACTTTCTTGCAGACTGGGAAAAACTCAAAAAAGAAAACCCAAATGCCAAGATCTAAGTATTACAAATTTCTAGTGCTTTCCTATCCATTGGTATCTGTATTCTTCATCAAACAATTCTGATTTTAGGTCGTTGTTGGAAGGTCCTGGTAATTTTTTGACTTCGAAAAATCCCAAACTACCTTTGTATGGTACTGGAACTCTTAGAGCCTGTGGTTTTCTAAGCAAAAATCCGTATTTGTGGCGTAAAAATTCCTCAGTAGCAAGATGTTTGTCCTGATCTTTCTTGAGATCCTCAATGGAATCATATGATTTTACATCATAGATCTCAACTTTGCCTATGATTACACCTGTACGTAAATTTGATTCGTCTATGCCTAGTCTCATACATGCTTCTTTTTTTATTTTGATTGGGGAATGAACTAGAAACTCTCCTCGGAATTTTGTATTCCATGTTCTCAGTTCTATGGTCTTTTTACCATTGATTATCAAATCCGCATAAGGCTGGGAGACTGAAAGACATTTCATATTCTAGCTAGTCCCAAGCACACTCAAAACTCTTTTTGGAATATCACTCAATCTGCTTACCGCAAGAGTTCGTTCATAACCTAATCTTCTAAGGTTATTTGCTATTGTTATGGCCTCCTCAGTATCAGGTCCGCATCCTATTGCAACCATCTTTATTCCAATCGATTTGAGATCTCGCATAATAACACGAACTGCATCAGGATCTGATGGTTCACCATCTGTTAATGTCAAAAATATGTCTGGTTTTTTTGAACGAAGAGATGGCAATAAAGTATTATACACTTCAGCAAGCGGTGTACTCCCATTTGCTTTTATCTGTGCAAGTCTTTTGGCTGCAATATTATTCCACTTTAAATTCTCTGGTTTTATTAACCAACAAATTACTTGTTTTTGTTCTGTGTTAAACGCATATACTGAAAACTTTACTTTTAGATATTCTAAAACCTCACACAAGGCAAGCGTGGCCTTTTTGTACTGTACTTCTTGATTTGCTATACTTGATGAATGATCAAGTAGTATCACAATCTTTGTTTTTATTGCAATTTTTCTATCTGCAATAAACGGTTTGTGGCCTTCCATATGTGTTTCCTCGTCAAACTCATCTCCTGAAAAAACATGTTCTTCTTTCCACCCTGATTTCCATTCCTTGAATTTTGCTTTGAGATGGTTTATCAGATCTGTATCTACTATTTTGGTTTCATCAACATTTGTTGCAGTGGGTATATTCACACCTATTATTTCGCTGGTAAGACCCTTGTTTTCCGTTCTTTTTGCTTCTTCTAGCAATACTTTGAATTCTTCAAATACTTCTTTACCTTCTGCAATTTTCTTAGGATCTAATTCTCCAAAATCACTTTCTCGGTATTTTGCAATTTTGTTAAGAGTTTTTACAAACTCATCATCTGAAAGTGCCATTCCTGAACTCAACTTGGGTATTGATATTGGAATTGTCAAAAGCGGATCAATTTCTAAAACCTTGATTATCTCTGGTATTTTTTTTTCAAGCCAGTCTGTTCCATATTCTTTTTCAATTGATTCGTTGACTATCTCTTGAGCTAATTTTGTAGCTTTTTGTACCTTCTCAAAGGCACTCGGTGAAAGCTCTCCCTTGATGTCTCCTAGTAGGAAGTATTGGGAAAAACCTTCTACAATTCTGGTATTTCCGTATAGTGTATTTAATAATGGTCTGTAAAGCCACGATACTCCGTATCTGAAGATTATCTCCCCGTCCATTCCTTGCCAAACTTTTCTCGCAATTGTTTCAATTCTTCTGGTCTCAATTGTGTTGAGAATAAAACCAAATGCATGATCATTGCTGAGAATCTTACTTGAATACCTAATTCTCATGGCCTCATACCATAGAGCTGTTCTAAATTGTCTGTATTTTTGAAAATCTGTACCTTGATATTTTTCCAATGGAAACATTACAATCTTGTTTTCACGTAATTTTGTCTGAATTTCTTTCTGATCAGATATGCTTACGGTGATTGACTCTCTTCCAGACCATCGTCTTACAAGAAATGTAGATATTTCAAGTAATGTGTCATTTCTAAGATGTAGTGATTGCATCAATTACCAAACATGGATGTTATGATGTCATTTACTTTTTGGAATTCTATGCTGCCCCATTGTAAGTATACGTTGGCAAATACCAATTCTGCTGCCTGTCTTGTTTTGATTCCTGAATCAAGTATCTTTGCAAATGCTATTGTTTCACGTAAACTAGGTGAGTAGTACAACTCTTCGACTGCAGCTGCTTGTCTTAAAATATTTGCCAATTTGATTCCCTGCATGATCTCATTTTCATGTGATCCTGATGAATATTGTCTTACTATTTGAAATTCAATGTCTTCTGGAGGATATTCTAATCTGAGTCTTATTGGAAATCTACTCAACAGTTGTGGAGGTAGTTCCTTTGTACCTACATGTGACAAAGGATTGATTGTGGCAATAACAAACCATCCTTTTGCAGCTTTGATTACTTCTCCTCCTGATTCCTTTAGGACTATCTGTCTTCTGTCATCTAATGCCTCATCTAGTCTTAGAAGAACATCTGCTTCTGCAGAATTTATCTCATCAAGATAAAGCATGTTTCCTTCTTTCATAGACTTGACTAGAATTCCTTGTTCAAATCCTATGGCTCCATTTTCTAGGGTCTTTGCTCCAACTAGATGACTTTCACGAGTTCTCAAACTAAAGTTGATTGATTCTAGTTTGATTCCTTTTTTTTCTGCAAATTCTCTCACCAGTGTAGTCTTACCTGTACCTTTAGGGCCTATTATTAATACAAACAAGTTGGACGCATATGCCTTGTCTAAAACTTCAAAGGAATTATTCCAGTCTATGTATAATGATGATTCTGCAAGCACGTTTGGTACAAGTCTTCTCCTCAATTTAAAAATGTCTTCCATTTTACCAAATGGGAAATGGTTCCTATACCTGTAAGATTCTCATGGAAAACCTATACTTCTATTTTTGCGTATGATTCATCAAGTATGTGGTGCAGAGTCTTTTGCCATGCATCAAAACCTTCTGGTTTTTTCGGGAAGTTGTAGTAATGTTCTGTAAGTACTTTGTTTTGTTGTGCGGTAAATCGTAGACCATCTGCCAATTTTTTGTTAAGTGCTCCTCTTATCATCATGCCTAGTTTTCCAACAGTTCCAAAGTCTGGATGTTCTCCTTTGCTTATTGCCTCTACATCTAATTTAGACAAAAAGTGCTTCATTCCGTAGTTTATCTGATCATTTGTTAATGTCTGAAGCAAACGTCGGAAAATTTCAAGACCTGCTGTCTTGTATCCGTAGTCATTTATGAAATCGATATTGTATTGCCAAAGACCGATCTCACTGACATCATTTGCTTCTATTGCATTTACTACATTTTTACCCAAAATTGTTGCTGCAACTATGGCTGGACCTATTCCTCCAGCATCAAGTGGTTTTGGCATCCATGCTGAATCTCCTACAAGCACGTATCCATTTGCAACAAGACAATCATTTTGTCTTCTGACAGAAACCTGCCAATTTCCTGTTACATTGTTAGAATCCATGGGATCTTCTGATAGCTTTGGATTCTTTATCGCCTTGTTCATTTTTACATAATCATTAATTAATTTTGTAACATCATCATGTACTCCTAGTCTCTGGTTTCGTTTTATCAGCTCTTTTTGTTGTACTCCCAATCCTATGTTGACTTTGTTTTTGCCTTTTGGAAATACCCATCCATATCCTCCTGGAGCAATGTCCTGATCAAGATGTATTATACAATAATCAGGATCAAAATCTGTCTTGTCCTGTACACCTTGTTCAAATTTCATAATGTGTCTTCCAGTAGACTCTAGATCATCACGATCAATCTTTCTCTCAATCTTTGATTTTATTGAAAGACCATTTCTTAACATTGATGTGACTCCTGTGGCGTCAACTACGACTTTGGCAGTCTTTTTGAATGGTTCATTTGTAACAAGATTTGTTCCTTCTACTCCAACAACTGTACCGTTTTCGTATGTCAAACCCCTTAGTGCAACAGAATACTGTATGTTGACTCCTGCTTTCTTTGCATCGCGGAGCTGACGTTGTGGAAGCTGTTGTCTGTTTAACATGTAGCCATCACCATCAAATGGAATGGAAGTTTCTCGATCTGGTGAAAATGCCATTACTCCCTTTACTGGATGCTCAATCTCGGGATTTCCCCATGCAATCTTTATCCTCTCAGTCATATAGTCT
>JAGWGS010000077.1 GCA_028867235.1 Nitrososphaerota archaeon
CAGGACCAGATTCTTTTGCTTTGCATAATAACACCAAGACATTGATGTTCTCTATCTTGCCTTCATTTAGCAAAATTCCTGGTATTCCTGGGACGGTACCGTTTCGCAATATTGGAATATTTGCTTGCTTGAGTTTCTCTTTTGCCATGTCTGTACTTCCAACTCCTATGACTGATGGAGTTTCACTGTCTCCCTTTATTGCAGCACTGCTGACAATAAATGAACACTTGTGCTCTTTTGCCCATTTTAGCATCACTCGAGCTACATCTCTATGAATTGATTCATGTGGTGTAAGATATGATGAAAATACTGCTACCTTGAGATTTTTGTTAACTAAAATTCTTGCAGGAAAATTTGGTACTTCGTCTCTTACTATGCTGATTGGAGGAAACAGTTCTGAATCAAGTACACCTGCTAACTCAAATTGAGACGTTGTATTGACAAGAGACTCTGTAGCAATTGCGTTTGCCAGACCAGTATATGGAAACCCGTCTATGAGATAACCCTCTTTGATATCTATTGGAGATATTTCTTTTACAAATACTTCATTTCCCATAATCTCACTATTAGATACGCCTTTTTAAATATGGATATCATTTTATGTAGCGAAAATATAATTTGTTTATGGAAACACTCTACATCCTGATTAACTGTGATCTAGGCTCAGAGGTAGAGATAATCAACGAGCTTGCAAAAATACCTGAAGTAAAAGAAGTTCGAGGAACATACGGAATATATGACATATTTGTAAAACTTCAGGCTGATTCTAGCTCCATACTTGAATCTCTAATTACGCACAAGATTAGACGACTTCCAAAAGTTCGTTCTACTGTGACATTGACCCCAATCCTTTCACAAGGTGGGCGTTAAGTCAAAAAATGTTCCGACTGTACAATTCTTTTTCTTTATCCAAGGAGGACTTTGTTCCGTTTCAGAAAAACTTGGCCAGGGTCTTCATCTGCGGTCCTACTGTATATGATTACATGCATCTTGGGCATGCCAGAATTTTTTTAACATACGATGTATTGTCCAGATTTTTAAATGATCAAGGAATCAAAACCGATGTTCTTGTAAATATAACTGACATAAATCAACAAGTATTTCGTAAGGCAAAAGAAAACTCTGCTACGTATAAACAAGTTGCAGAGTTTTACACAAATGAATTCATCTCTGATCTGAGTCTGCTTGGAATCAAAAGCGTAAGCAGAGTTGCATATGTTTCAGATTATATTCCATTTATTGAATCTGAAATAAAAAAACTAGAAAAAAAAGAACTTGCCTACCGCGCACACGGAAATGTCTACTTGGATGTCTCCCAGGTGAGAAATTATGGAAAAATATCGCAGCAAACTAGGGACCAAATAAACATGCATAGACTTGATATTGGACCTGGAAAAAAAAATCCTGAGGATATAATGCTGTGGAACTGTACTGATGATTTTGATTTTTCATGGAAAAGTGAATTCGGATATGGCATCCCGTGGTGGCACATGCAGGATACCGCTGTTGCTTTTGAAAACTTTGGCAAAAATTATGATATCCACGGTGGGGCAAGGGAACTCTTGTATCCTCACCATGAGGCACATCTTGCACAATACCAGTTAATCACAGGAGAACAATTCCCGATCAAAACCTGGATGCATGTAGGTCTTGTCATGTCAAATGGAGACAAGATGTCAAAATCACTTGGCAATGTTGTATGGGTAAAAGATCTAGTAAAAAAATACGGACATGAATTGATACGCCTGTATTTATTTTCACGACATTATCGAGAGGATCTTGCCTTTTCTGAAAATGATGTGCTTGCACAAAAACCGTTGCTTGAGCTCATACATCTAACTAGTTTGTGTGTGTCAGAATATACTGATGAGAGTCTGTTACCTGCCATACGTGGATTTGTAGATTCTTTGCATGATGACCTTGATACACCTGCAGCACTCTCGCACTTTGAAAAAATATGTCAGAGTGTCCAGGGGGGCACAAAATTAAGTGAGGCTGATTTTAATCGCATGTGCTTGATACTTGGTATCATGGCATGATTCCACAAATTGAAGAAAACGATATGGGATTTACTAGCCTGTGGAGCAATGCCAAAAAAATGGAGTGTGGCGTATTGTTCCTCAATCCATTGTTTGTAGATGATCTTTTTTTCAATAAATTATCCAATGTTTCGTGTACTAGTGAACAAATGATTGATGAATCTCTGAAATATTTCAAGCAAGAACACCTGTCTCCTTGTGTATATTCTGTAAATTATAAAGAACTTGAAAATCTACTTGAAAGAAAAGGGTTTGTGCATCATGATACATTGCACGTATTAAAAAGAAACAATGTTGAGACTAGAAAAATAAACACAATCAAAATAAATCATGATACTGCTTCCTTGTGGAGTGGTATTTTTTGCAGAGCATATGATTGTCTTGAATGGGAAGATAATGTAACTACAACTGTCGCAAATTCGTTACATTATGCAGATTATTTTGTCGATGAATCAAAGAGCTCATGTGTGGCCCTGTATGAGAAAAATAACATTCTTGGCCTGTACTGCCTTGGAACCCTTCCTGGTAGAAGACATGGCGGGCTTGGCTCACTGCTTGTTGACTTTGCGTCAAGTGAGGTCAAATCAAGGTCTTTAGAATGTCTGATTTTGGAAACATATGGAAGAGATAATCTCTTGAAATTTTATTCAAAGCTTGGATTTGAACAGGTCTATGAAAAAAAAGTCTATACTATTTGAGCCTGGAAACTAGTGCAGAATAAAGAAACGGCAGAATTGTTGTAGCTTCTGCATGGATTGTAGTCTGCTTGGCATCTTTTGTCACTTTGCCCCAAGATATTGCTTCTCTGACAAGTGCCCCACTGAGACTTCCGTCAAATTCTTGAGCTGTTGTGATGTATACGGCATAATCTAGACCTTCTCGATATTGGTTCCACCATAAAGTGTGGTGTTTTGATATTCCACCGCCTATCATGAGTGCTCCCGATTTTTTTGCCTTGAATATCAATCCTGACAACAAGTCTCCATCTGCAACAATGTTGAGTTTAAAATCTGCATGATTTTGCGAAAACATCCAGATTTGACTTCCTACTGCACCGTCCATTATGCCCGGTACTATCACAGGTATGTTGTTCTTGCTTGCCCAGTACAAAAATGAATCCTCTCCCAAGTGCTCACCTATCATTTTTGTTATCTCGTGAGTTGACATCTCTTTCTTGCCTTCCTTGTATGCTTTTTGCAAAAAGCCTTGCATCTTTTCCTCTATGAGCGGACCGTAGCTTTTCAAGGGAACTAGAACATTTCCTAATCGGTGAATCTCTTTTTCTACAAGCTCACTATCATCCATTGTAAATGATCCTTCTAGATAGTTAGAATAATGTCTGGCAATGTCATGATCTAATGCACCACATGTTGTAATAACGACATCACACATTTTGTTTTTCACCATGTCTGCAATTATGCCTCTCAAACCAGTTGATACCACTGCCCCCACAAATGACATGAATTTCAAACAATTCTTGTCTTCTATCATCGAAGTCAGTATGTTAAGTCCATCTACCAGATTCTTGGATTCAAATCCTCCTGATTTTGACATTTGTTCAAATATTGACTCTATGGAATCTCCTTTCTTGATGGAGATGTCTTTGACTGGTTTGCCCGGCTTTATCATGAAAACCCAAATTGGTTTTGGGCTATAAAATCCTCTGTTCTAAATCACAAGTAATTAATATAATGGGTTATTTGGTAGCTATCGAAGTTGGGTAAGAAAATCAAGATTGCAATAGCTGGAGTTGGTAACTGTGCTTCAGCAATAATTCAAGGAGCAAAATATTATACTGAAAATAGACATGATACAATCGGTCTTACAGCCTATAATATCGGAGGCTATGAGCCAGGAGATATTGAGGTTGTAGCTGCATTTGACGTGGCAGACACCAAAGTGGGCAAAGATATAGCAGAGGCCATCTATGCAAGACCAAATAATACCATTACAGTAGCCGAAGTGCCAAAAACAGGCGTAATTGTACAAAAAGGTCCTACACTTGACGGTATTGGCAGGCACCTAAGCAGAATTGTTACTCCTTCCTCAGAGCCTGATGTCAATGTAAAGAAGATACTCCAAGACAGTGGGGCTGAGATGCTTGTAAATTATCTTCCAGTGGGAAGCACAAATGCAGTAAGACACTATGCAAGTCAGGCTTTGGAAGCAGGAATTGGATTTCTAAATGCAATTCCTGTGTTTATCGCATCTGAACCAAAATGGCAACAAGCCTATGCAGATAAGAAAATTCCGCTTGCAGGTGATGATGTCATGAGTCAGTTGGGTGCTACCGTAGTTCACAAGACACTTGTCAAACTCTTTGTGGACAGGGGTGTACAAATTGATGGAACATATCAGCTAAACATTGGTGGTGACATGGACTTTTACAACATGCTTGATGAGGAAAGACTAGAGGACAAGAGAATAAGCAAGACAAGTGCTGTAAAAGCAATGGCAGATTATGACATTCCAATGAGAATTGGCCCAAGTGATTATGTTGATTTTATTGATAATGAGAAGATCTGTTACATCAATCTAGAAGGAAAATACTTTGGTAAAATTCCAGTCAAATTAGATCTTAAACTCAAGGTAATTGATGCATATAATAGTGCAGGAATAATGATCGATGCAATAAGGGGATTAAAGGTCGCTCTTGATAGAAAGTTGTATGGTCCAATGACAAGCATATCCTCATACTGTTTCAAACATCCTCCAATCCAGATGCCATACAATGAGGCAAAGAAAGCATTTGGAGAATTTGTAGAAGGCAAGAGAGACAGTTAGATCTCATATTGTAATTTTTATTCTGCAGCTCAAGTAAACTTGGCAATAATCGGTTATCTCATCTAAACCCTCTACTTTCTTTACATTGGTCCATATTCGTAAGCTAGAGATCTTTGGATTCAAGTCATTTGGATACAAAAATACCCTTGTTAACTTTGAGCAAGGACTGGTAGCAATCTCTGGTGCTAATGGATCTGGAAAAAGCAACATTCTTGATGCCATTTCCTTCTCACTGGGTGAAAATTCACCCAAGGTAATGAGAGTGGACAAGCTACGTTCGTTACTTCATGATGTGGATAATGCTAAGCATGGTGCAAAAATTGCACGTGTGAGTTGTCATTTTGATAATACTGACAGAAAGATTCCTGTTGATTCCAATACAGTCACAATAACAAGGGAGATGGACGAAAATGGTGAAAATATCTACTATTTGAACCAAAAAAAAGTGCTTAGAAACCATATTCTTGACATTTTAGAGGTTGCAAACTGTGGAATCCACAAACTAAACATTGTACAGCAGGGTACGATTACAAGAATATCTGAATTTAACTCAGAAGAAAGACGAAAGATAATTGAAGATATCATCGGACTGGCATATTTTGACGAAAAAAAGACTGAATCTCTAAAACAACTCGATGAAGCAGACAGAAGACTGGAGATTGCACTTGCAAGAATGGATGAAATAAAAAAACGCATCGATGATCTTGAGCTAGAGCGCAATAACCAATTGCGATTTGACGCTATTGACAAAGAACTAAAGCGATTATATGCAATACAATCATCAAACAAACTAAGAGATATTGAAACAACCAAGGTATCAAAAGAAAGAAACCTCAATGCAATCCAATCTGAATCGAAAAAATTTGAAGAACAGCGAAGTCTCTTGCGCGATGAAATAAAAAAACTTGAAGAAGAAAAACAAAAATTCATGGACGAAGTAAATGTCTACAATCAAGCTAAAGCAACCATTGACTCAGAACTGGCAGCAGCAATGCATCAATTTGAATCTGCAAACAGCAAGCTTGCTACAGGTGCTAGAAGGCTATTGCAAGTTGATACCAGGTTGCCTGAAATTCAATCAGAGCTTGTTGGATTAAATGAACGACGCGCTATTCTTGAAAACCAAATAAACGAATTGAAAAATTCTGTTGCTGCCATGAACGAAACTAGGAAATCCGCAACTGCCGAGCTTGCATCTGTTGACTCGGAAATAAGCCAAGTTTTAAAGCAACAATCACAAATTGCCGCAAACAAACTTCGTGTAGATGAAACAGTCAGAAAACTTACTGACCAACTCACTGAAACAAAGCTATCAATTTCAAAACTTGAACAAGAAAGACTTGACATTCAAAATAAGGTAGAACAAAACTCTTCTAAAGTAAAAACAATCCTTGCAGAAAAAGAACACCTGCTAGACTTTGAGAGAAAATTAAGACAGGTACGAGCAGGACACGAGGCTGCAATCAATGATATAAAATCAAGACTTGCTAGCATGCGTGAAAGGCGCGCCAAGATTGAAAAAGATATTGAGGAGACATCCATAATATTTGAAAAGGCAAGCAAAGCTGCTGCACAGTATGAAGCAAAAATCAAAGTAGTCAAGGAAGTAATGCATGAAGATTATTCTATTGCAAAACTCAAGGAAGATTCAAGGAGACTTGGAATTCAAGGACTGGTATTTGA
>JAGWGS010000078.1 GCA_028867235.1 Nitrososphaerota archaeon
ACCATATGCTTCAGCAGTTCCGCTTACCAACAATATCAAAAAGCAGATAGGAAAGAAGGTTTTCATCGTCGAAGAAACTCCTGTGATGAGACCAAAAAGATTCAAAGGAAATAGAAGAAGATGACCATAGCAGAATTACAGACAAATTGCCCAGAATGTCGTTCCAGTTTGATTGACGACTTTCACAGTGGCGAAAAGATTTGTTCTGGCTGCGGATTGGTTGCAATGGAACAGATGCCAGATTACGGAATCGAATCAAGAGCAACAAATCCTGAAGAAAAAATGAAATTGACAAGAGCATCAGGGCAAACAAGTTATGCACAACATGACTTGGGAATAAGAACAGAGATTGCCATGGGAACAAAAGACTTCAGTGGAAGAACCATATCAAATGATGTTGCAAATCAGATGTACAATCTGAGAAAATGGCAGACCAGAATAAGGGTTGCATCTCCAGAAGAGAGAAGACTAGCAAACATTTTAGCAAAGATTGGAGAAACGTGTAATGTACTAGCATTGCCTAGAAATGTAACCGAATCAGCATCAATGATATACAGAAACTTCCAAGGACAGGCAGACGCAAAGGGTAAATCAGTTGCATGCATGTCAGCTGCAACAATATACATGGCATGTAAACAATGTGATGTAGTACGATCCCTTGATGAGATTTGTGCTGCAACAGGAAGTTCAAAGGAAGATAAGCTCAATGTCAAGCTGACAGCAAAATACTATAGGACCCTTGTGATGGAACTTGGTTCCAAAACAGCACCTACTGTAACTCTTGAGAAATACATATCAAAAATAGCAAATCTGGCAAAACTTGAAGTTCGTGTAGAAAGACTTGCTGCTGAAATTGCAGAAAAGACATCTGATCATAGCCTTGCAGACGGAAAGGCTCCAAATGGATTGGCTGCTGCATACCTGTACATAGCATCAACGCTTCTTGGACAGAGTATCCTCCAAAGAGACGTCTCAAGCGTAGCAGGGATAACAGAGGTCACCATAAGAAACAGATGCAAGGAAATTCTCACAGCATACAAGATCAAAGTTACATTACGACAATCAGTAGTAAAGAACTAACCCTTTCTTCTTATTTTTATTATATTATCACAAAAATAACTTTAGTTTGTCATGGCTACTTTTGTCAAATGTTTCAATTTTGACAATGAAAGACATGACATATGGTGTTGTTTGTGGGTTTCCCTAAAACAGATTTTACATATTTTCTGAATGGCTTTTCTACACTGACTACACCACAGATATTTTGCAAGATCTCCACCACAGGATCTACAATTCTCATCAGGCATTATACATCACAATATAATATCAATTCAGAGTTTTTAACAAAACGCAAATAGATCTAGTATAATACATAGAATTTTTCTGGTTTCATATTCATATTAGAACAACATTTACAATATACCGTACATTCTAATAAAAGAAAAAGAAAAGAGAATATCCTTTTACGGATATGACCAGATTTGTTGGCCGTTGTATTTTATCTCAGAAATGCCCTTCTTGTCCAGTTCTTGTACTTCACTAGGTAGTGGAACATACAAGAGTTTGGAAGCATATTGTTGCCCGTCAGTCACAAACCAATGCAGCATATGAACAAAGTCATGTGCTTTTTGTGCATCCATTCCCTTTAGTTGTTCAAGGTTTGGATTAACCAATAGATATGTGAATGTTGCAATAGGATATGCATTTGGTCCTGGTGCATCGTTTATGGAGACATTGCTCCAAACTCCGTCTGCTGCTGGTAGAGATGATATTGTACCAGATGCAGCTGCGGCAGTTGTAGATACCGTAGCATCAAGGAACGCAGTCTTGTCATGGTTCTGAATATATGCATATGTCATAGGTATGCCAGATGCCAATTTGTTGGTCTTGGCATATGCCAATTCAACATATCCTATTGATTCAGGAACCTTCTTCACTATTGCAGCAACACCTGCATTACCAGATCCTCCCATTCCAGTTGGCCATGGAACAGATGTTCCTTTTCCAACTTTTCCATTCCAGTCAGTGCTGACTTGAGAAAGATAGCTAGTGAAGGCAAAAGTGGTACCAGAACCATCAGATCTGTGTACAACGATGATTTTATTCCTATCAGCCTTCAATGCTTTTGCAATGTTTGGATCAGTTTGAAGTTTTACGATAGCATCATCATGCCAGTAAATGATTTCACCGGAAAAGATTTTTGCTATTACATCGCCAGTTAGTTTTAATCCATTTTGTTGAACTCCCTGAAGATCATATACAACAACTATCGCACCCATTGATTCTGGAATGTGTAGTGTTCCTTTAGGAGCTTTTGCAATATCACTACGTTGTAGTGGTGCATCAGTTCCCGCAAAGTCTACTTTCTTTGTTGTGTACAGTTTGATTCCAGCGCCACTTCCTATAGCTTGGTAGTTTAGTGAAATTCCCGGATATTGTTTTGTGTATTCAACTCTCCATTTGTCAATTATTGGAAATGCAAAAGTTGATCCAGCTCCGTTGAATTTGTACTTGTCACTATCACCAGGTGCTGCAGGTGTAGAATCTGCATGTGCACTAAGAGCAGTTGTCGGTACTATTAGGACTAGCATTAATGCTAACCCCAATAAGATCTTTTTTGTCATCAGACAAATATGAGAGACTTGTTTATTTACAGATAATCGGTATAGATCATGTAATTAGCTGTAGTTTATGATGAGATATGATAACGTATAAAAAATATTTATTACATTTCATTATAATTGTGTTTCATAGACATTATTCTAGTACAAATAGTACCAAGTGTTTATAATAAAAAAGAAAAAAAGAAATTTTAGAATTTTGGACTAAATCTCAATCCAGTTCTATAAGATATTGCAATTATAGACATTACTGCAATTGCAAGTACTATAATTGAGACCGGGCCAAATTCAGGCACTGCTCCACCATTGAATGTGATTTTTGCAAGACCATCCTCATCAATCTTTTTGATTGTATCAGGGAGTGGAACATACAGCAAACCAGAAGCATATTGTTGTCCATCATGGATGATATAGTTGAGGAAGTTCATTACCTCGTTGGCTTTATCCTGTGTTTCTCCATTAACTGTGCTTAGATCTTTGTATACCATGACATAAGTCAGTGTAGATATAGGATAGGAGCTGTTTCCAGGTTGATTTACAATAGATACTTGACTCCAGTCGCCATCAGCTGTTGGCAAGTTTCCACTTGCTGCTGCTGCGTCTGCAGACACAGAATCTATGGTTGGCTCCACAAAGGAAGTTCCATCAGCATTTTGAACAAAGGCGTATGTCATTTTATTTTGAAATGCATATGCAAGTTCTATGTATCCTATGGCATACTGGGTTGTTTTAACTATTGTAGCAACACCGGCATTTCCTAAACCTCCAGTGCCTACAGGCCATGGAATTGTTTTACCGTGACCCATTTTGGTTTTCCAGTCAGGACTAATTTTGGACAAGTAATCTGTGAAAACATATGTCGTTCCAGAACCATCAGATCTGTGTGCTACAACTATTTTTTGAGCAGGCAGATTGATTCCTGGATTTAGATTGACAATCTCAGGATCGTTCCAAGATGTTATGCTTCCCATAAAGATCTTGGCAATGACAGGACCTGTCAATTTTAGACCTTTATCTACTCCCGGAATATTATACGCAATAGTTATTCCACCTATTGATTCTGGGAGAGTCAACACCCCAGGTGCATTTGCCGCATCAGATGCGGACAATGGAGCGTCCGATGCCGCAAAATCAACACTCTTTTGTTGTAAAAGTTTGATTCCAGCACCACTACCAATAGACTGATAGTTGAGGTTTATGTTCTGATGTATCTTATTGTACTCAACTCTCCATGTATCCATTAATGGAAACACAAAGGTTGAACCAGCTCCTGTGAGCGTATAAGATTGGCTGTTTGTTTGTGCACTTGCATTCAATGATGCAGCTGGCACTATTAGGAGTAGTATGAAAGCTAATCCCAAAATGACTTTTGTTGTCATATAGTTATGCAAAAAAATATCTTATTTACCTGTGGCCATAATAGTTTCCATAAAAGTATTAAATCTATATAGATTCCAAATATGAAAAAATTATTCCTAGAAGAATCTACCGGTAAGATCTAGCGCCAGTAACAATGTAATTTACAGAATCTCCTACAAATGCCGCATGATCTGCCATTCGCTCCATATATCTCAAAACAAGTGCATCAGCTAATGCACATTTCACATTGTTTAGTGTAATTAGTTTTGGCAAATGCTTGTTGTAATATTTATCAACAAGATCTTCATCAGTCCGTAATTCACGTGCTTTTTCCAGATCAAGTTTTGCAAAACATTCTACAGCAAGCTGTACCATTTGTTTTATTTCACCAGATAGTGTATACACTACTTCATTTTTGCATTCAGACAAATCACCAAAAGTTTCTCTGACCATCGATATATCATAGGCATATCTGCTAAGCCTAGTGAATCCATACGATATCTCAAGTGAAGAGCGTATCAATCTAAAGTCACTTGCAACTGGTTGATATCTCAGAATCATATCAAATGTTAGCTCTCCGACTTTATCATAAAGATCCATCATCTTACTTGAGAGATCATGTACCTCTTTTCTGGCATTTTGTCCTCCAAGGTATGAATCAATTGCCAGGTTAGTACAAGTAACAGAAAGATCACACATTTGTTTCATCATTTCTGATAAATTAGCCAAATGAGGATCTATTAAACGAGTCATATCTCAACCAAATTGACCCTGAACATATTTGGCAGTTATCTCGTTTCTAGGATTTTCAAAAATCTGCTTTGTTTCACCGAATTCTATCAAATCTCCCAGATACATAAAACCTGTATAATCAGATATTCGTGTAGCTTGTTGCATATTATGAGTAACAATGATAATTGTATACTCTTTTTTTAATTCCTGAATCATTTCCTCAATCTTTTGTGTCGCAATAGGATCAAGTGCGGAGGCAGGTTCATCCATTAGTAATACTTCAGGCTGAATAGCAAGTGCCCTAGCAATACAAAGCCTTTGTTGTTGTCCTCCAGATAGACTCATTCCTGGTTTTTTCAAATCTCCCTTAACCTCATCCCACAGTGATGCCATCTTGAGACATCCTTCTACTACCTCATCAAGAATTTTTTTATCTTTTACGCCATTGAGTTTGAGGCCACATGCGACATTATCATATATTGACATTGTAGGGAAAGGATTTGGTTTTTGAAATACCATTCCTATTTTTCTTCTATTAATTATAGGATCAATTTTATTTGAATAGAGGTCTTCTCCATCAAGTAATACTTTTCCTGTCAAGGAAGCATTTTTTGTCAGCTCATGCATTCTGTTAAGGCATCTAAGGAATGTGGTT
This sequence comes from Nitrososphaerota archaeon, assembly GCA_028867235.1. Lineage (GTDB taxonomy): Archaea > Thermoproteota > Nitrososphaeria > Nitrososphaerales > Nitrosopumilaceae > Nitrosotalea. The sequence continues at coordinate 5,368 of JAGWGS010000078.1, forward strand.
TTTCCACATCCAGAAGGTCCTATAAGTGCAGTAACAGCCTTGTCCCTAAATTTCATAGAGACATTCTTTACAACTACAAGACTATCATAACTTGCAGTGATATTTTCTGCTACTAGTTTGTATTTTGCATCTTCAGAGTTTTCCCTTATTGGAGTTTTTGTCATTGTTTCCATCATGACATAGCTCCTAACTTTCTGAACTTGATTCTAGTTTTTTCTTTTTTACTCAACAACATGTAACGTACACCAATATTTATGGAAAGAACCAGTATTATCAAAACAAATGCAGCACCCCATCCCTGTGTAACTGCACTATCATATGGAAGAGAAGATAATCGCCATATTCTAAGAGGAAGTGCATCTGCAGGTCCATCTAATCCATCTAGAAATTGACTGCTTCCAAGAATTGTAAATACAAGAGGAGCTGTCTCACCAGCTATTCTTGCAACAGATAATAATATTCCCGTTACAAGACCATTCTTTGCACTATTAAGTACTATAGTAAAGACCACCCGATATCTCCTAATTCCTAATGCATATCCAGCTTCTCTATATGTAACAGGAACTAGTTTTAGTGATTCTTCCGTCGTTCTCATTATGATAGGCAGCATGATAATAGACAGTGCAAAAGACCCGGCCCAAACGGAAAAGTTTCCGATTGTCAATACAATTAGAACAAATGTAAATACACCAATGACTATAGTTGGAAATTCCGCAAGAACATCATTGAAAAATCTAATCATTCTACCATACCTGTTATTACCATATTCTGAGAGAAATATTCCACCCATGACGCCGACAGGCACTCCAATGAGACTAGACAATCCAATTAATACAAGAGTTCCCTGAATTGCTGGTCCTATCCCACCAGGATCATCACTTCCTACTGCCCCAGGTATTTGAGTAAGAAACTCCCATGACAATGCAGATGAACCATTTGTAAAGACATTAACTAGGATAGCAACAAGTGGAACAATTGCAATTACAACACATGCAAAGACTCCTCCCTTGATGATTTTATCAAATATGATTCGTCTTTTAACATTATAACGAAAATGAGTTCTAAATTCTGCTCGTTGTTCAGGAGTTATCATGCCAGTACCGCTCCCTCGTGTGATTTT
>JAGWGS010000079.1 GCA_028867235.1 Nitrososphaerota archaeon
GGGCCATGTGCAATATTTGAGGTACCATGCCCAAATACACATATCTTTACCGCACAGAAACTTGGAACCAACATTTACATTGAAAAAATGACCCTAAATGGAGTTGACAATTATGCCATAGTAAATCCTGAAGGTTATTGCGTTTATCCTTCCAACAGTTATAGAAATGCGTGTACTAATTCTGTAGATCTTGCAATTTTGAGATTGGCAGGAGCTGAGTAAATCAAAGAAATGAAAACTCTACATCTTGCAATAATTGTAATCGCGTGTATAGTTTCAATTTCTACTACATGGTATTTCACAAGTTATGATTCTATTCCTGCCACCACCAGAAATGATTTTGGAATAAATGCATTGGTAATTCACCATCCTGCAAGCATGGGCTGTCCTACTACAGACTGCCATTTTCCTGATTATTATCTCAAGATCAACTCTAATTCAAAGACATTCATTACAGGATATGACATCTGTGACGGAAATTTGTGTGCAAAAAAAGATGAATTGTTCATTCCATTACCTGTAGTAGATGCTTTACATCCAAATTATCAAGAAATACCGTTACCAGACAATCTATCTTGGAAAGATGGGGATTTTGTCAATATCAAGGTAAAAGCGCCAAGCAGTGCAATATCTTGTATTAGGATTTCATCTTGTAATGCAACATTTTGGATTGATCTTGGTACATCTGAAATAGTAAGGAGTTCTTAAAATGAAAAACTCTACACATTCTAGATCTCAAAAGATTATACCAAATTATTAAAATCTAAAATGTGACTAGTTTTGTCAAATTGACAAAGCTAACATGAAAATGTATTTTGTAAAAACATTATTCTACACGATGATGTTGCACTAGTTGATCATAGTACCTTACTGACTTTATATTTACAAATTCAAGCATGCCGTATCTTGATAATTCCCTTCCAAACCCACTGTGCTTTACACCGCCAAACGGAATTCTAGGGTCTGATATTACAACATTATTTACAGATACGATTCCAGATTCGACAAGTGCTGACATCTTGTCTGCTTTTTCCAGATTTCTAGTCCATATGCTTGCCCCAAGGCCATACTGTGACTGGTTTGCAAGTTTTACTGCCTCCTGCTCATCTTCTACTATAGTAACAGGAGCCACAGGCCCAAAGACCTCCTCTTTTGCCACTGCCATATCAGAGGATATTCCTCCAAGAACAGTAGGCGCATAAAAGTAGCCCTTGCTGCCCATTCTTTTTCCGCCTGCCAGCACTTGAGCCCCCTTGTTTTTAGCATCTTGTACCATTGCCTCAATTCTGGCAAGACCGTCTGCATTTACAAGAGGACCAATATCGGTACTGTCAGACATTGGGTCACCTACAACAAGTTTCTCAGTTTTTTGTACAAACTGCTCTATGAACTCTTTTGCAATGTTTTTTGTAACAAAAAATCTCTTTGATGCAATGCAGCTCTGCCCGCAATTGATGAACCGTCCCTTTACTGCACCTGTTGATGCCTTGTCAACATCAGCATCAGAACATACAATGAATGGATCGCTGCCGCCAAGTTCCAGCACACATTTTTTTATCTGAGATGTTGCCCTTTGCGCAACCTTAGAGCCTGCAATGTTACTTCCAGTAAATGTAACTGCATTAATATCAGAATCAATCAACTTTTCTGCCATCTTGGAATCACTGACAAGTGTCTGAAACACACCTTCAGGAAATCCTGCTTTTAGAAACATTTGTTCAATTTGCAACCCACAATTCATCGTGACACTTGCAGGTTTTAGCAATATGGTATTTCCAGCCATAAGAGATGGCGCTGCAAACCTCAATGCCTGCCAATATGGAAAGTTCCACGGCATTATACTTGCAATCAAGCCAAGCGGCTCAAATGAAATATAGCTTTTTCTTGCATCAGTGTTTATTACCTCAGAATTTAAAAACGTCGCACCATTGTCCCCGTAAAACTCCATCACCCATGCACATTTTTCAACCTCTGCAGCAGATTCCTTGATTGTCTTTCCCATCTCCAAAGTTGCAATCTTGGCAAGCGAGTCCTTGTTTTTTCGCAATTGTTCAGATAGCAGGTGCAAGAACATGGCACGCTTTTTTGGGTCTGTCTTCCATTTGGAAAAAGTCTCACGAGATTTTACCACTTTGGTTTTAAGCTCTGCATCTGTGATTATTTGATACTGGGCAATTTGTGATTCAGTAGCAGGATTGATTGTCTGAATAGACATCAATGATACCAGTCATCAATAGGGTTATATACCTTTGGCTGGTTATCATTACCAATGACTGGTAACTATGACCAACCTGACCCATCAGCAATCTTTCGCGAATGGATCCAAAAAAGCGGTAGGGCACAGATGGATTTTATGAGGACATTTGGAGAGATGATGAACCGTACAAATCAATCAAATCCTCTAGACACACTAAAGGAGATGGCAGACAAGTCGACCCGAGCACAAACTGATTTTGTCCAAAACTTTGCAGAGACAGGATCAAAATCAATGTACAACTGGTTTAACCTCATGCAAAACCTGCCCCAATTTTCATCATGGGGTGCATTTAAGACATCAGTTGGAAGCAATGGGAGAATCTCAATACCTGAAGCAGAACGAGAAGCAATTGGAATCAAGGAAAATGACCTTGTTCAAGTCATCATAGTTCCAATCAACAAAAGAAATTCGAAATAGGAGGTGAAAAGATGAGCAAGACAGAAACAAAAGAAGCATATGCAGTGTACAAGCAAAACATGAACAGATACTTTGAGGAAGCAGAGAAAAATATCACTCAATACATCCAGGCAGTATCAAACCTCCAGCAGGAATTTGCAACAGCGTATAAAAATGCAGTAGAATCAGCAATTGAATTCCAGCAGGAATCAGCAGTAAAGACCGGATTTAATGCAAACCTCCCGCCAACATACATCAAGGCAATAAATGATGCAACTGAAGAAATCCTAAAGACAAGTTCAGTTCAAAACAAGGCAGTACTAGCAGCAATGGAGGCAGCAAGACAAAACGTAAAGACCTTCAATGACAACCTCAAGGCATTTACAACAATGGATGCAAACATACTGCAATCTTGGTTCTCAGCATGGACTCCAAGCAAGAACTAACCTAACTTTTTTACTTTTTTATTATCTCTGGGCAAGCCACTGGGCAAACTCGGGAAGAACCTTTTTCTGCGAGAAAGAGCTTGCAATCATTCCAACGTGCCCTGTCGGGTATATTTTCAAGGTCTTGTCCTCAGAGGATACCGCATAGTGTATAGGCATACTGCATTCAGGGGACACCAGATGGTCCCCTACTGCAACCTGCGTGAGAAGCGGCATTGTGATATTTTTGAGCGAGACCTGCTTTCCACCCACATACATGTTGTTGTTTATCAAGAGATTCTCCTGGTAGACGTCTTTTATCCACTGGCGATACAGCTCACCCGGAATCGGAGGGGTGTCAGAGACCCATTTTTCAACGCGCAAAAAGTTGTCCACATAGTCTTTATCATGAATGTTTTTGAAAAAATTCAGGTATTTTTCAAACCCTTGCTCAAACGGTTTGAGTATGGAAAAAACATAGTACATCATCTCAGGCGGCATGTTGCCAAGCGTATCAATCAACTTGTCAACATCTAGGTGCTTGGCAAGATTTGACACTACAGTACTATCACGTCGCCCATCAATTACAGGTGCAGTAAGTGTAAGTGTTTGTACCTTTTTTGGGTGTAATGCAGCATATACAGTAGACAAGGTGCCACCGGTGCAATATCCCTGCAATGACACCCGTTTTGATTGTGATTCATGTAATACGTAGTCAATGCAATTGTCCATGTATCCGTTGACATAGTCATCAAAGCCCTCATGTCGATTTATCTGAGTTGGGGTTCCCCAATCTATCAGGTATACATCAATTCCCTGGTTGAGCAGATTTCTTACCCAACTTTTTCTTGGATGAATGTCTAAAATGTGAAATCGATTTACAAGTGCATATGCAATGACAAGAGGCGTCTTGAGTTGTCTTTGCACCTGTGGCACAAAATGCAACAGGCGAACCTTTCCTTCAGAGTAGACCACCTCGTACGGAGTTATTTCAAGATCTACTTCTTCCAAAGATTTGGCAAAGTTTGGAGCCTCAAAGATGTTGGCATTTAGCTTGATAAATTCTGCAATTACCTTTGGGTCTACCTTTATTTCATTTGTCATTTTCCTGTCCTTCCTTGTTTGCTATTTTTTCAAGTTTGGCAACTCTTTTTCGCAAAGAGTGTAACTCTTTGTACACCTCATCCATCTCTTTTTTGGTAGGCATGTTAGCGCTCTCAAGCAATGTAGATGCAATATTGTTCCAGTGCTTGGCAATCTCAAGCTCACTTGTCACAAGTTTGCCAAAATTTTCTGCAAACTCGGCAGAATCAAACAGCCTTGTGAAATAATTCTCAAATATGTCAATCCAGATTCGCTTTGATGCCTCGATGTGCTCTACATCATTTGGTAGCTCAGGCACCTTTCTTGTATACTCTCCTTGTGCCTCATTCCATGTATCAGACAATTGCTTATAGTAGGCCCCAAGTCTTTTGTTAAATTCTGCCAAGTCTTCGTTCATCTCTATAGTTTCAGTGCTAATGTTTTTGGCATTGATTGCAAATTTACGAAATGGTCCTGTTGCTGCAATTGATTGTTGTCTATTTGACATCAAGTACAAAAGGTCCGTCCAAAATAATGAATTGTGCTTGAATCCTGTCAATAGTTTCTTCTCATCAGGTGTAGACATGAAAACAGAGTAAGTTGGAGTTCAATGCATATATGGATTGCTTGCCATTATTAGTGATTGCAAATTGTTAAAAACATGTTGTGCGATATACTGGTATCATCATGACGCAAAAGGCAGAACCACAAAGTCCCCTCTCCGTATGCGATGTCATGCGAGACAGTACAAACGAAGTAATCATGAAACTAGAAGGCTTGTTGCCGTTGTACATTGAAGGTTTTGCAGATTTACAGTCAGACGGCTTGCGCATTGCAAGGGACTTTTTTGGTACATGCTATATTGCAGAAAAGGAACTAGAAGACAAGCTTGGAGTAGACCAAAAGGCAATCAAGTCATTTGAAAAATTTTCCAAAATAATGTCCCAGACTGCAATATCACAGATAGAGATATTTTCCAACATGCAAAAGACGTTTTTAGATAACGCAAAGATGGCACTTGATTCATACGACAACCAGGTAAAGGCCATGTTGTCTACATATGCCAAGATGCTAGAATACGCTTCAGCGTCAATACCAAAGATTTCAAGCAAATAATATTTGATGTCTTGTCATAACTAGTATCGGTAAAAACTTATCTTGTTTGTAAAAACTCCAAAATTTGATAAATGAAGGAAAAATTTGTAGAGGTCAACAGATTTAACATACGATACCTTGAGGACGGAAATTCTGATCGCACCATTTTACTGCTCCATGGTCTTGGTGGATATGCGGAAAGATGGAACAACCTGTTCCCATTTTTGAGCAAGAGATATCGCATCATAGCCCCAGATCTTATAGGATACGGACAGAGCGACAAGCCATCAGTAGATTACACCCCAGAATTTTTCACAAAATTTGTATTTAATTTTATGAATAAAGTTGGAATAAAAAAGACATTTCTCATTGGCACCTCACTTGGAGGACAGATAGTAGTAGAGTGTGCAGCAGCACAAAATGATACCATCGAGAAAATCATCCTGATATCACCTGCAGGAATCATGCGAAAATCAACTCCCACACTTGATGCATACACCATGGCAGCATTATACCCAAACAAGGATTCAGTCAAAAATGCATATCAAATGATGGTAGGTCCAGGAAAGCAGGTCTCAGAGACCTCGATTGACAGATTTGTAAACAACATGTCAAGGCCAAATGCAAAGATGGTCTTCTTGTCGACATTACTTGGATTAAAAAATGCCCCAGACATTCACGACAAACTTGCAAGCATTACGGTACCAACACTAGTGATATGGGGCAAAGATGACAAGCTCATACCGTTTGAGTATGCACATCAATTCGTGTCAGCAATTCCAAACTGCGAGTTTGTTCCAATGGATGGATGCGGACACTCACCATATGTCGAGGACCCAGAAGAGCTTGCAAAGATAATGACCAAGTTTCTATCATCAAGGCATCAAATATGAGAATCACAGTCAATGTAAATAAGGAACAAAAAGAAAACGATACCATGTGGAGAAATACATCATGTCTTTAAAGGACAAGCCACTTGAGGAGCTTTTACCAGAATCAATATCCTCAACACCTGTAGTAAGCATCAATTCAGATGACACACTTGCAGATGCAGCTCTTTTATTGCCTCATCATCTTGAAACCTTTACTGATTCACTTGTTGTAACAAAAAATGACATTCCCGTAGGAATTGTAGGAGGAATAGAACTACTTGATGCAACAATAAAAAATCAAATCAATGGATATCTTTACAAAATCAAGATATCAG
>JAGWGS010000007.1 GCA_028867235.1 Nitrososphaerota archaeon
GTTAGAAATGCTTTTGCTTCTTCTGAGGTGATTATGTGAGTACGTCCAACACTAGCTTTGTGTTTACTTCTTACTCTAATACTAAAACCTGGTCTTGTAAGTGAAATTGCAATATCAAGACCCAAGATTCCATCTTGTGGATCATATTTTACACCTGGAATGTCTATGTGTTCTTTGATACCAAATGAAAGATTACCGAAATTATCAAACGATGAGCCTTTCATCTGATTGCCCTTTGCGGCAAATAATCTCTTGATGAGTTGAATTGCTGGTTCGTTTCTTACTGTAACTGCGACACCGATTGGTTCACCCTTGTGTACACCCCAATCACGTTGAGTAGCTTTGGCATATCTTGGAGACGGTTGTTGACCTGAAATGTGTTTTAGTGCACGTTTTGCTTTTTCAATCGGTTCGCCAGATTTTCCTACACCCATGTTTAGGACTACTTTAGAAATTGAAATTTTCTTCATTGGAGATTCGGTTTGTTGTTTAGCCATATCTATCACTGAATCTGTATGACAGGTTTGTCTTTTCCTACTGCCATTACCAGGTCTGCTGGAATCTCGATTTGTCTATCACCTAGGTCAACGTCTGCTCTTTTTGGAAGAACAAATGTTCCAGGTTTTAATTCAATAATTTTACCCATGCGTCCAGCATTTACTCCACTTGTTATCATAACTTGAACGCCTTTCTCAAGAGTTATCACATTCAGTATTTTGGTTTTTGGAACTTCAACCACACATGTATCTCCAACATTTACTTTAGTATCTGTAACAAGTGTTCTTCCGTCATGAAATCCAAGTTGAGTTTTCTTATCTTTGATTGTTACTTTTTTGGTTACTTTGAGTAGTTTTTTTGTTTTTTCTGAGGAGTCTATTTTAATTGGTTTTAAAACAGTCAAATCTTTTGGTACAAGTCTATAGACATCAGGTACTCCTTCCAGCTCTACAACATCCATCAAACCAATACCGTGATGAAGAGAGCTTCTCACAACTCCATCAACTTTTACTTTTCCACCATATATCACAGATTTTGCCTCTCGTAGAGAAGTTGCAAGTTTTAGAGTGTCACGTATGAATACTGCAGTTGGAATTGAAATATCTTTTTTATGACCGCCAGGTTTGACAGTAACTACAAATCGCTTGTCTTTTCTTGTAATACCCCAGAAAAGTGGAGCCATTTGTCTTTTTAGTTTCTTACTACCTGAAATACTAACCATTATTTAGTCCCCTTTTTTTCATTTTTAGATTTGTCTTTCTTATCATCTGGCTTTGATTCATTTTTTATTTCCTTTGGTTTTTCTTTTTTAGCCTCTTTTTGTTCTTTTGGTTTTGTTTCTTTTGTTTCAGGAGATGTTGTTTTTGTAGTGGTTGGTTTTTGTCCTTCAAGTCTGCTTTGTCTCCACTTGTCTTCAAGATTAAGTGAAGTGATAACTACATTTGAAGGATGAATGTAAATATCTACATTTCCACCTTTGAGCTTTTCTCGTTTTATTCCTTCAATTGCAATGCCTCTTTTTTCAGTAGATACTCGTGTGACTTTGCCTTCAATTCCTTTGAATTCACCACGCAACACCTTAACACTGTCACCTTCAATTACACGCATACTACTACAATGATATTTTTCTTTTAGATCCTTAGACAGATGTGCGCCAAGCTGTTTGCTTTGCAAGTGCTGAGATGCGGCATACAACATTTTTTTTCTTATTGTAGTAGGCTTCATTTTATACCACCATTGATGCCAAGTTTGCGATTCTTGGATATTTCTCTGCTGCTTCCACAGCTACAGGACCTTTGATTTCGGTACCTTTGATTTCACCTTCAGGTGTTACAAGCACTGCAGCATTATCTTCAAAAGTTACTCTCACTCCGCTTAATCTTCTTACAGGATATTTTTGTCGAACAATCACAGCACCAAATATTTGTCCTCTTAGTTCACCAGGACCCTTCTTTACAACAACATTACAAAAGTCACCAACAGCAGCTGAGGGATATCTAGCTACTCTTGTTTTTGTTTTTTGCACCATCACAATTTCTAAAATCTTTGCGCCAGTGTTATCAGCACAAATTACTTGTGCCCCAAGTGGAAGTGCTCTAGTAACATATGGTCTGAATTCTTGAACACCTTTTGCAGATACTGCACGACTCTTTGTTGCTGCCATTATGATACTACCTCAACTACTACAAATGATACACTTTTTGAAATAGGTCTACACTCAGCTGTAAGAACAACATCTCCTTCTTTTACATCAATGCATTGCGGTCTATGGGCATGCAATTTACTTTGGCTACGTGCATATCTCTTGTATTTTATATCCAATCTTGGAAATTCTTGTTGTACAACTACGGTTTTCGGAGCTTTTGCACTGACTACTTTACCTTGTACTAACTTTCCTCTAATGCTCAAGATACCATGAAATGGACATAGAGTATCGTCGCATTTTGATTTTGGTTCTTTTACTTGAAGACCTATGTTTCGTGTCATGCTTTAACCCCCATTCTTTCATATGATCTTTTCATTATAGTATTTCCATCAACATTAACAGGCATGCCATCAAGATGAAATTGCCATGTAGAATAATTTTTTGGAATCATTTTTACCCCTGCAAGAGTTTGGATGAAAAACATTGATTTAGTTTCATCTAGTATTTTTCCATTCAATCCCACAAGTTGTTTATCATTAGATTGTACAATAGAAGTATCAAGTCCAATCAACTCATGATAGAATATATTTGCTGGTGTTATCATTTGGATTTCATCTCATTTAATCTGGTTAATACTCTTGCGATATCTCTTCGAAGGGGTTTTACTTTTCCGCTATCTTTTCGCAAGGTACCTTTTGATGCCTCAATCTTTAGCTTTGTCAATTCTGAACGTAATTGTGCCAATCTATCTTTGAGATCTGTTTCATTGAATTCCCGTACAGTTTTCATTTTTATGCGAGCCATTACTTGAGTTCCTCTTCCACTTCTTCAAAGGTTTCAACAGATTCGATTAATTTTTCTTCTATTTCAATTGCTTCACTTTCTGTACGTGGCTTGGTTGGATCAATTTGAGTTTCCTCTACAATTTCGACTTCTTGTGGTAACTCGGATTTTTGTTTCAACTCTTTCTTTATAGCCTTGAATTCAAATTCTGGGACAAATCTTTCTTTTCTTGCGATTCTAATTCTGACTCCAATAAGACCCATCTTTGTTTGTACATGAGCTATGTCCTCTGAAACTACTACTGCTGCTTGATGTCCTGCTCGTGGAAGTATACCTTTGCTGTGTTTTTCAAAACTAGAACGATCTCCACGTAATTTTCCAGAGGTAGTAATCTGTACACCCATCGCACCTGCTTCCATTATAGTTTGCATTGTCCACATGACTGCACGTCTAAATGCAGTGCCTTTTGCAAGATGTTGTGACATTCTATTACACATAACACTAGGTTCAAGTTCTGGTTTTACTATCTCAATTACAGAAATTTGCGGGTTCTTAAGATCAAAATCAGTTTCCAACACCTTTGTAAGATCACGTATTCCACTACCTTTTCTTCCAATCACAATACCTGGTCTTGTAACATGTAATCCGACCCTTGTACCAGTAGGAGTCTTTTGAATATCAACATCAGAAAAACCAGCTTCTTTGATTGCTTCTCTGAGATAGTCCTTTAGAAGCATCAACTTGTAACTATCATTGATTACATTTTTCACTGATGACATGTTAAATCTCCTGAGCCACTAGCTCGACGTGAGTAAGAATGTCAATTTTTGGAGTAGCACGACCCATTGCACGAGGAGTAAATCTTTCCAGTTTTCTACCCTTGTGGACAGTTGCATTAATTATTTTTAGACGATCTAGATCCATTCCACGATATTCTGCATTTGATTCAAGATTATCTAATAATCGTATGAATTCAGATGCAGCTTTTTGAGGATATCTTCCAGACATCACACCAGAGTCAGACTTGTGTCCAACTTCATTATGATATCTTTTGAATGGGACTGCACGTTCCAAGCCAACAACTGATTGCAAATAGATTCTTGCAGATTCAATCGATTTCCCTTTGATAGTGTGTGCGATTTCTCTTGCATGTTTATGAGATATTGTTTTTTCTCGTAATGCTGCACGTACATGTCGTGTTTTATCATAATTTTGGAAGGCGTAGCTAAAATGCATATGTATCACTTTAATGGCACGTACAAGCTAGACCTAGATGCGCCCACACCAGGTGCTCCATGTACAACTCTCTTGTTAGTTCTCACAAATTCTCCCAAATAATGTCCAACCATTTCTGGTCTGACGGTTACTGGCAAGAATTCTTTTCCCGAATAAACATGAATTGTCAATCCTACAAAATATGGCAAAACAATGACATCTCTTAGGTGTGTCTTTATTTGTGTGTTAGATTTTCCAGCTTTTACAGATTTAATTTCCTCTAAAAGTTTACGTTTTCCATCAGTGATACCTCGTCTAAGTGATCTTCTTGCTCTAGATGGCAAGAGTTCAAACAATTTTTCTAATGACAGATTCTGGATCTCCTCTATTTGTAAACCTCGATACTTGTATTCTTTAACCATTTATGCCCACCATTACTTTACTTGATTCTAGTCTGACCATATTATAGCATTCCTATCTTGGTAGCCAAGTCTCGTGCCTTTTCAACTGTCTGGAATTTTACAAACGCTTTTTTACCATAAACTGTTCTGCATACATTCAATCCGACTGGATCTTCTTTGTAGAGCAATTTTATTGCCTCAATAATTTTTGGTTTTGTAGCCTCTTCTCTTACCAAAAAGCATATTCTACTTTCATTTTCTACTAGTGCAAAAGTCTTCTCAGTGATATATGGTTTCAAAATTATGTGTGTTGCTTCTTCAAGATTCATTTCGCGGTCACCATTATTTCAAGATGAGGAGATTTTATCTTTGACATTTCTTCAATTGCACCTTTTGAGAACACAGTTAGTCTGACAGGTTGTGCGCCTGGAGCCAGATCAAGTACGCTGAGGTTTTTTGCATCCACCACATCAACCCCCAAAAATGAACCTGCTGCCTTGGCAAGGTTCTTTGAATCTTTGACAACTAACAAGACACTTTTTCCAACTTTTGTTTTACGACCCCTTAAAAGTGGTTTTCCTGAACGGCTTTTTAGTCTATTTCGTAATCTATCCACATCTTGTGACAGATTTAGCGCATCAAGAATCTTTGCCAATTCTTTTGATTTTGATACTGATTCAATTTGATCAGACACAACTAATGGCAGAGTTGTTATTTTGTCTATTTTGTGACCTCTAAGTTTTACAAGTGTTGACGATGTTGTTGCAGCAAGTGCAGAGCATAAAGCCAGTTTATTTTCTTTTTTGTTGAGCATCTTGTATATTACTCGTTCAGAAGTTGGAGGATGAGCTTGTCTTCCTTTTCTAACCATAGCAACTCCACCGGCTTGACCTTGTCTGCCACCTCCACCACCAGCCATTCTTGCGACTCTTGCTTGGTGATGACCAGTAGGAGGACTGTTAGATTCCGCAACCACGTCCATACCAGCATTTGGATACCTGCCTTGTCGTTGAAACGAGTGTGATTCTAGATGAATGTAAGCTCTATGGATCAAGTCATTTCTAACAGGAGTAGAAAATACAAGAGGTAACTCAATATCACCATCAGCAGATCCTGTTGTTGATAATACCGGAATTTTCATACCATTATCTCCAATATTTTTGGCTGTGTAATCTTGGACAATTTCGGTCTTACAGGAGCGCGGAGTTTTACAAGTCTTCTGTATGTTCCAGGAATTGAACCACGTAAAATAATGTAATCTCCTTGTACTAGACCAAAATGTTTGTAACCTCCAGGAGGATTAATTTTTAATTCATCGTTTTGAGAATTGCTTACTATCATTATTCTATTATTGTACTGGACTCTTTGATGGAAACCTCGTTGTCCTGCTCTTGGAACAGAGTACATGATAGTTGCAGGACTAATTGGACCTAGAGTACCAAGAGCTCTTACACTCTTTCTTGATTTGTGCTGCTTTTTCTTTACACCCCATCTTGTGATTGGACCTTCGATACCTTTTCCTTTTGTAATTGCAGCCACATCAATTTCAGATCCTTTCTGGAAGACTTGATCCACTTTGACTTCTTTTCCCAACAAATCTTTTAGAAATGCAAATTGTTTTGCTATATCGCCGCCTTTTACTGCAACTTCAAAAACATAGGGTTTCTTTTGTTCAAGTCCGGCTTTTCGTGGAAGAATAGCTGCAATTGCATAAAGTTCTTCTATTATACCAAGAGATTTTTCTGCTTTTTCTAGTCCCTTTTCATCAGTCTTTGTTTTGAAAAGTCTAGAAACTTCTTTAGGCAGATCTTTTGCGTAAACATCAAAAGTAGAATCTATTCCGTATCTATCCTTAGAATATCCTCTAATCCCAATTATTGTCATTGGAGGAGTAACTACAACAGTACCAAGTCCAACAAGTTGCTTGCCAAAGTTAGGTGTCTTTTCTCTATCATCAATACTTGCGATTCTCATGCATGCTGCCTTGAACCCAGCATGACCTAGAAGTTTTGGCTGTTCTACTTCAGCATCAGGCCATGTGCGAATTCTTGCTTCCATGCTCTTCGCTCTGCCTCTTGGCAAATACGCAAGACTTCCTCTTCTAGGTTGGCTATGCTTTCTATGGCCCATTGATAAACCAAGTTGTTCAAAAAGCCCATTATAAGTCTATAATTAAATCAAGATAATACATATTGGAAAATTTTAGATCTTAATGCCAAAAGTTTGCCAGACTTTTTATTATAGATATGCCTCCTATGATAATGCCAGTAGCGCCAACAAGTATCACAAGGATCAAGAATCTTTTTTTATGCAATACCATTTTGCTAGAAGATCCCGTATTAAAACTAGTTACGGGTTAATACATTTAGAACTGACAGAATACCAAAGACTGCTTCTTCCAATCGAACTGTTTCAGTAGCCTGATCTGAGAAAAAGTTTAGTGTTTGAGATCTAGGTATATTTCCAATATGTTTCCCCAAGATTTCATGAACTCCTTTTTTTGGAGAACCAAAGACAAGCAGGACAGGATCACGTGAGATCTCATCAAAGTATTTTTGTGTTTTATGGATAGGCTTGCCTTTTCTAGAAGTCAACATGATATTAGATCCCCATTCAGTAAGAAATGTGACAAGGTTTGATACTTCCTTGACATCATAGCCCCAATATTGTGTGATCTCGTCTTTATGTATCTGCTTTACAGACAATGCAGGATATCCCTCTTTGAATCTAACTGTAATTCTTTTTCCAATCTCATCCTTGCTGTAAAATGAGATCAATTGTTCAAATCCTACATCGAGGTATTTTTTTCCCTTGTATTGTACTACCACTCCGTCTCTGATATCTCCTGTCTTGATTTTTTTAGGATCAGATGTTTGCACATGTGATGAGATCTTCAGAGGACTCATACTGCCTGCAAATTGAAAATCATCACTTATTGGATACAATATCTTACGCAGGTATTGAGGGGTTTCAACATAGCGAAGTAAATTTCTAAGTAAAGACCTATCTCGATCAGAACCGCTTGATTCTTTGTATATGTAAATAGTATCTACTTTGAAGATAGCACATGCTCTTGCAATTTGTGATATCTTCATTGTTTTGTCAAGCTTTGTCGGTTCTTCAGACAGAGAAGAATCAGGAATTGCAATAGAAATTTTCAATGACAGCACTTTGATAATAGCATTATAAAATATTAGGTTCTACTTTGGTCTCTTGGCAATATTTTCTTTAGCCTTGACAGCAAAGTGTTCAATGTCTTTTTCAGAGGTTCTTGTCAAGAGTTTTGTAGAAAGCGGAATTTGTGCCATCTTGATGTGCTTTACACCTTCCTTGTCTTCGCTGACAAGATAAATGGATTCTATTGCCATTGCAGCAGCATCTTCAGCAGACATGTCTTTTTTGTAGTTCTTTTCTAAAAATTCAGTAACTTGATCTGCACCTGCACCAATAGCTACTGCATCATATGAAATGTAAGTACCACTTGGATCAGTCAGATAAATCGTGCTTCCACTTTTATCAATGCCTGCAATTATTAGTGCTACACCAAATGGTCTAACACCAGCATATTGTGTATACTGTTGTGCTTGGTCAGCCAAGTGTTTGGCTACTGCTTCTACTTCTATTGGTTCGTCGTATATCATTCTGTTACTTTGTGAAAAGAATCTTGCGTTATCTACTTGTGATCTTGCATCTGGGATATAGCCGGCAGCAGCCACTCCAATATGATCATCTACTTGGAATATTTTTTGCGTAATATCGGAATTTTGTAATTTTCTTGGTTTTTCTTCAACTGCGAGTATTATGCCATCTTTGCTTTTGATCCCAATTGCCAGTGTTCCTCTTCGTACCGTTTCAATAGCATATTCAACTTGGTATAGTCTACCATCGGGAGAAAAGACTGTAATTGCTCTATCATAACCTGCTGCAGCTGGTAGCATTTCAAAATTCATCCTTTGAAGGTTTAATTTAAGTTTATACAACTTGAGATCATGCATTTTGAGATCTCATTTCATGGTCACAAAAACGTAAGATCATTGCATCCAAAATCAATCGAGATAACAACAGAGGAGAATCTTACAGTAAATGGTGACTGTATAGTGGGAGTAAAAGCTTCATCTGGTTGTCTGGGAATTCCAGATGAAATCAAAGAATTATTGAAAAAAGATCAGACAAAAGTAACATGTACCATACAGGTCAAGGATTTTTCTTTTAAGATAAAGGGTAGCGGTAGTGAAAAGCTCACACTTACAAACCCTCACGATATAGTAATAAGAAAAAGTAATTTCACATGCCCTCGAACATTGTCAATTGGTTGCAATGTTGCATCAGATTCAATACCAAGAAAGATGATTGATTTACTTCAAGATCCCAATACTAGAGGGATTTTCAAAATAGAAGTAGAATAAGAAAATCATTTTTGCAAAAGTATTTGACCGTTATTTTCGAATACTTTTGCCATTGCCCTATTGAGAATTTCCATCAATATGTATTCTTCATAATTTGATTCTGGAGTATTTTTTGTGCTCTTCTTTTTTATTTTGGAACCTGCATTTTCTGCAATATTTTTTATTACTTTTTCTAGTTTGACTGAAGTGTCAGTTATTGTTTTTGAGAATTCTGTTTCAAAATTAGCTGGTAGTTTATTTCCTAGGACCCGGACAGATGTTCCATAATATTTCATGACCGCACCTCGAACTTCTTCCATTTTTACAATTTCAATAAGTCCAGCATTTTTTAAAACATCAATATGATGCCTAATAGTAGTAGTAGCTTTTTTGTAACCACTTTTGTTTAGCTCTTCAACAATTTGTTCTGTGTGGAGTTGTTTGTGGTACAATATTTGGATAATTTTTATCCTTGCTGTATCATCAAGGGCTTTTGCTTGATCTGCATTTGTGCTAAGTATTTTGCTTATTTTGATCTCTTTTTGTAGCAATGTAGACATTTTGTAATTCTCATTTTACAATCATGCTAAAAGATCAGGAGATCATATTTTTTTGTCCAATACGTAATTTTTTTTCATGTTCCAAATTTGATTGGCTTGACACCAAAATTCTAGTTTTATTATAACGTCTAGTACTATAAATTAATCATATTCATAATATTCGTATCTATATCATATCATTATCATAAACATCAAACCATTATGATTAAAGTCAGAACAATACAAAAAATGTTAAAAATTTCAAAAAAATAAAAAACTGGAAAACATGATACCATCATGATGTAATAACAGACCTAATACAGAACAATCTCAAAAAGGAAATTCGAGTTAAAACGAAGTTTTGGTTATCTTTTCATACGCAGTAATGTATCTTGATGACAATTCAAGACACAATGATTCAGGAAGATGTGGTGCAACTGGTTCTTTTCCCGCATTTCTTTCATCCTCGAATTTTTGTTGATATCCACGAGATGCAAGCCAGTCACGTAGTAGTTGCTTATCAAAACTTTCTTGCGTCTTTCCTACTCGATATGAGTCCTTAGGCCACAACCTGTACTCGTCAGGACCGATGGAATCACCAAGAACTATAGAACCATTGATTTTCCCAAATTCTAATTTCAAATCAGCTAGAACAAACCCTGCATCATCGGCAATCTTGTGCATTTGACGATAAATCTCAACAGATGTATTTTCTAACCAATCATATTCTTGAGGTGTTACAATATTCCTATCAAGAGAGTCTTTTTTTGTCAATGGTAAATCATGTGTCTCAGATTTGGTAGTAGGATCAAACAACGGGGTAGGCAATTTAGATGCAAGTAGATCTGATGAACCAATAGGCAGAGAGATCTGTCCTGCTTTCCATCGCTGATACAGACTACCATAGAGATAACCTCGTACAACGCATTCAATTGGAATCATATCCATTTTTTTTACAACAATTTTGTCTTTACCTTCAGTTCGGACATAATGATTAGGCACAGGTAGTTTTGTGAACCAAAACTCTGCAAACCTACACAACACCTCTCCTTTTTTTGGAATAGAAGTTGGAAACTTGACATCAAATGCAGATACACGATCTGAAAAATGGAAGAGTATGTTTCCGTCTGGAAGTTCATAAATATCTTTGACCTTGCCCGAACGTAGAAATTTCAAACAGGCGGTCATTGAACTGGCTTGAATTTAAACTGATATACTTGAAAGGCGGTTATCTAGTACTTTTACCAGGTAGTGCTGGCAATGTAGTTGTAGATAGCACGTTTGGTACCATACGAATATTTTTTGTAATAATTTTATCTAATTCAGACCTTGTGGAGGCTTGGACTTTAACAAAGATATCATATTGCCCAAATGTTCCTGTAGCCTCTTTAACTCCGTCAATTTTTAGAATATCATTCATAACATCCATCTCATGACCCATTTTGCTTTTGACTAGAACAAATGAAAGTTCCATGTTATTCACCTCTTACCTCAGCCCTTGTTTTAAACATGGGCTTTATTCCAAGCGTAGAATAATCTCCGCTTGAGCATGTAAAGCACATTGAATTTTCATCCATTCCAACTGCTGCTGCCAGATTCTTGGCATCGTTGTAACCCAGAAAATCTGCGCCAATTAGCTGTCTTACCTTTTCAGTAATTTCTTCTTCAGAATATTTTCTTCCATCACCCATGTAAGTCACAAGTTCATCCTGAGATGGAAAGTCTATGCCTGCATAACATGGAAATTGTATTTGAGGAAATGTTATTACCATACTGATTTTTCTAGCACCTGCTCTTCGTAATGCTTTGATTATGGCTTTAGAGCTTGTACCACGTACTAGACTGTCATCGACAACTACAACATGTTTGCCAGAAATGACCTGAGTGATAGGAATTATCCACCGATTAATTTCAACTCGGTCTGATTGATGAGGTTCGATAAAGCTACGTAGAGGTCCTTTTCTACTATACCTGTCTTTTAGTAAGCCTTCTTCAAATGGCACACCTAATTCTTGTGCATATCCAAGTGCCGCAGGTCTTGCAGAGTCTGGCACCGGTATTACAATGTCAGCATCTTTTATTGCAAATTTTCTTGCAAGAAACTGACCTATTCTTTTTCTTGCAAGGTAAATGTTAGAGCCTTCCATCACACTTGACG
Organism: Nitrososphaerota archaeon; assembly: GCA_028867235.1. GTDB lineage: Archaea > Thermoproteota > Nitrososphaeria > Nitrososphaerales > Nitrosopumilaceae > Nitrosotalea. Next base: position 11,625 of record JAGWGS010000007.1, read on the forward strand.
GATGCGCAAAATATGTAAACTCAAATGAACAGTGGGCATACTGTTTCTCTTGTGAAAACATCTCAGATTCTAGTCCAATAGGACTAATCTTTAACAATTCACCAGGTTTGACATCACGGACAAGTTGTGCACCCATTGCAGAAAGAGCAGCTGATTCGGATGCTACAATGTATGTATTGTTATCTTTTCTATATCCAAGCACCATCGGTCTGAACCCTTTAGGATCTCTTGCCGCATAAACAGAATTATCGTCAGATACAAATGTAAAACAAAATGAGCCTACCATTTCATTTTTTAAGATAGATAGTGCATTTCCTAGTTTTCCATTTTCAGACATTAGTGTAACAAGTCTTTGAGCAGCTATCAGAGTATCACTTACATTTTGTGGTGTAAATGTACAACCGCCAACCATGCCGGTTAGTTCTTCAACATTTGATATAGTACCATTATGTGCCACACAAAGATCTTTTACCTTCAATGGCTGCGCATTTTCCAGATTGCTCTTGCCCATAGTAGAATATCGAACGTGACCTATAGCAGCAGAAGATTCGTACTCTCGTGTAACTTTGTCAAAATCTGCCACGCCGGAAGATACTAGGCCTAGTTGCTTGTATGGTTGTTTTTTTGGAACTGCTATACCCCATGCCTCTTGACCCCTGTGTTGTAATGCACGTAATGCATCAATTACCATTGGTATTACATTTGCACCATCAAGACTAAAGATTCCAACTACTCCACAGTTTTCTTTAACCATGTGTTACAAATGCCCCCAACGAGTTTAACCATTTTTCTTGTGCAATATCAACCCTTACGTCCATTATAGAATGAGTTTGATTTGTAAATATGATATTTTTATCTGTAAATTTACCAATCATTGCACAAGGGACATTTTTTTGTTTGAGAAAAGACATTACTTCATTTTCTTTTTCAGGGTTTATTACAAGTAAGAACCTAGAGTGAGACTCGGAGAACAACAATTCATCTGGACGTAATTTTTCAGATGGGACCTTGTCAAGAGTAATGCTACATCCTATTTCATTTAAGATGCATAACTTTGACATGGCAACTGCAAGGCCTCCTTTGGAGCAATCATGTACAACTTTGACAACATCATTTTTCACAAGAGCAAGAATGGTAGACTGTATCTCTTTAGAGTATTTCATGTCAACAACGGGGCACTTGCCACCTACCAGATTGTGAACATACTCGTAATATTCAGAACCACCAAGTTCATCTTTTGTGGTGCCTACAATTATGAGAATATCGTTGTTTTCAATCTTTTTGGGAATTAGTGGTTTGCCATCAATCAGGCCCAGTACACCAATTAGTGGCGTAGGCTTTATTGGACCGTTATCAGTTTCGTTATACAGACTTACTTTTCCTCCTACACATGGTATCTCAAAATATTTTGCATAGTCAGTTATTGATTGTACGGACTCTTTGAATGTCCAAAAAATTTCCTGGTCTTCGGGGTTTCCAAATTGTAAATGATCTACCATGCCTATAGGTTTTGCACCAGTACAAATTACATTTCTACAGGCCTCATCAAAACAACCCATAACCCCATCTCGAGGGTTTATGTAGCAATGTTTTGAATTGCCATCAATCTTTGCTGCTAGGAACTTGCCATTATCTAGTCTGAGTACAGAAGCATCGTTTCCAGGCTTTACAACAGTCCTTATTCCTACTTCGTGATCATATTGGGTGTACACCCATTGTTTGCTTGCAATATTTGGATTAGATAACATCTTCAATAAAGTTACAGACAGATCTTTAGGTGTTTCTGGTTTGACGATTTTTTCAATAGTATCCAAATACTTGGGTTTTGATGAAGGTCGGTCAAGAAGTGGAGCATTTGCAACTATCTGACTTGGGAGTGTAGCAAGAATATTTTTTCCCGATACAACGCTCATCATAGAATCATCAGTTATTCTTCCAATTACAGAATAAGGTACTCTAAATTTCTCACAGATTTTTTTCAGAGTCTCTAATTTTTTTTCATCAGTAATGACAAGCATTCTTTCCTGTGATTCAGACACCATCAATTCAGACGGAGACATGTTTTGTTCTCTTTTGTGAACAAGAGAAAGGTCAAGTTCAATTCCCACTCCCAAGGCATCAGCAGTTTCAGATATGGCACAAGACAATCCACCACCTCCAAGATCTTTCATTGCTTTGATGCATTGTTGATTTCTTGCTTCAAGAATTACTTCGATGACTAGTTTTTCAATAAATGGATCAGGAATTTGGACTGCAGAGCGATTTTCTGCCTCTAGTTTATCAGAGGCAAATTGTGAACCACCAATGCCATCACGTCCGGTAGATCCTCCAATTAGTACAACATAATCTCCTTTTTCTGCTCTATTTCTGATAAGTTTCTCTTTTTTACCAAATCCTACAGAAGCTACATCAACAAGTGCATAGTTTGTAAAACAATCATCAAATTCAATCTCACCACCAATGGTAGGAATTCCAAGGCAGTTCCCATAATCTGCTATTCCACGAACTGCATTTTTGAACAACCATCTGGCATGACTATCAGTTTCAATATTTCCAAACCTCAGACCATCAAGAATTGCAATGGGTCGTGTACCAGCAGACAGGATATCACGAATTACACCTCCAACCCCTGTTGCTGCCCCTCCATATGGTTCAACAGCTGAAGGATGATTGTGACTTTCAATATGTACAGTTACAACATAGCCATCACCAACATCAAGTACGCCCGAGTCATATCCTGGACCTGAGATAACACGCTCACCATTCTTTGGCAATATCTTGAGATGTTTTTTAGATGATTTGTATGAACAATGTTCTGACCATTCAGCCGCTACAATCTGTAATTCTAGAAGATTTGGTTTTCTCCCAATTTTGTTTTCCAGATATTCAGACTCGTTTGGAGTAAGACTCATGCTGTAACGCCCAATGTACTTAGAAGAGATTCAAATATGAGCGAGGCAGGTTTTGCATTTCCAGGATTGATTATCTGTTCTGCAGATCTCTCAGGATGAGGCATCATTCCTACAACATTTCCTTCTTTGTTACAGATGCCTGCAATGTCAAGCGATGCACCATTGACTTGCTCAGCATATGTGAAAACAATTTGGTTATTTTTTTTCAGTGATGACAATGTTTCTTCATCAGCATAATACCTCCCTTCCCCATTTGCAATAGCAATAGGAATCCTTTGGTCTAATTGGAGTTTGTTTGTAAATGGAGTTTTATTATTTTTGACAATTATCTCAGTCCACTTGCACATAAAATTCAATGAAGTGTTTTTTAGCAATGCTCCAGGCAATAGACCAGATTCTACAAGTATCTGAAAGCCATTACATACACCAAGAACTGGCATTCCTTTTTCAGCCATTTTTTTTACATCTTTAATCACAGGACTATGAGCCGCAATTACACCTGCCCGTAGTCTATCTCCATAAGAAAATCCACCAGGCAAAACTATCGCATCCATACCTTTTGGCAACTCATCAGTGTGCCAAACAAGCTGAGATTCAAGCTTAAAGACATCTGTTAAGACATGATACATATCTCGATCGCAATTACTTCCAGGAAAGACAATTACTGCAACCTTCACAAATCTTGTTACTTTTCAGACATATTAAATTGAATCGGCAAAATTACTGAAGATAGATCAGAACCGTTTCTGACATAGCGATCAAATTCAAGCAGTCTAAAACCCATTTAATGAAAAATACATCTAAAACTACCTTATCGTTTTATTACAGTGTTAGACCCAAGAGAACGGATGTTAAGAATAGGAATTCCCCCTCTTGTCACTACAACACTAGTAATTATCAACATACTAGTTTTCGCATACGGCATAATCAGTAATACGCAAAATGCCATAATATCTCACTATGGATTTGTTCCAAACGAGTTGTTTCATTCGAGATACCTAGGTGATAGCATTTTACGATTGTTTACATCAATGTTCATTCATGCTGGAATTGCACATATTGCATTTAACTTGTTTGCACTAGTATACATGGGAGGATTTGCAGAGAGATCTATCGGTAGGCCCAAGTTTGTTGGATTGTATCTCGTGGCAGGGCTTGGCGGTGCAATTTTTCACGGGATAATATCTTCATACATTTTTGGAAACGGAGATTCGGTACTGATTGGAGCGTCAGGTGCCATATCTGGAATTTTAGGAATCTCTGCAGCCATGGGAGATATCAGAGGATATTATTGGCTTGCAATTCAGGTGTTGTACATTTTCATAGGCTCTATTGCATCAATCTCGATTGCATTTGCAGCACATGTCGGAGGATTTGCTACGGGTTTTGGTTTGACAAGAATGTTGATCGAGATAGAGCGTCGCAAACGTAACCCGTACAAAAATTTTGCAAACTAAAAATCATAAAATAATTTCAGAATAATACAATACAAAAAGAAAATTATGTGACAGATGTTTTCAAGAGTGGAATCATTTTTATTCTAATATCCGGTGGTACTGGCTATGGGTTTAGTTCGTGACATCATGGTTCGGGATGTAATAACTATTGAGCATGACAAGACTGCCAAGGATGTAGCATTACTTTTTGCAGAAAAAGGCATAAGCTCACTTGTAGTTGTAAAAGACAACAAGCCAATAGGTCTTGTGACTGAAAGAGATCTGGCACGTAAGGTTTCAACTACAGACAGAAAGAGCATCGAAGTACCCTTGTCAGAGATAATGTCACCCAACTTCAGATGGGTAGAACCAATGACACCAATAGAAGATGCCGTTCAAAAGATGTTAAATAAGAAAGTGCGAAGGCTTTTGGTGCTTGACAACAACAATTTAGCAGGTATAATAACTGAGACAGATCTTGCCAAGTATTTACGAAGCAAATTACTCATAGATGGGGCACTAGATGATGTCACTGCACTTAATAGAAAAGTGATAAAGAGCAACTAGAGAGTAATTACTTCAGACGTTACTTTGCTTACAAGAGGATTGTAAATCCTAAATTCATTACATATGCTCAGGACTGTTTTTTCTGCAATTTCTTTATTTTGAGCGTCAATTGTAAATCTCAACATCTTTGCAGAGCGGACCTTTTTGACACTGGTTTTGTTGTCCTTGAGAATCAAGTCGTTTAATATAGTATCACCTTCGGGGTCTACAATTTCAGGTTTGTTCTCTATAATGACATTGACTTGAAAGGAAGGCATAAAATGCATTTATTTTATAATCAATTTAAGCTT